>NZ_NFJG01000063.1:0-24344 GCF_002159755.1 Bacteroides sp. An269 | reverse complement strand
CTCACCAGGGACTTACACAACCTTTTCAGGTGGCGTCCCTTTCGGAAAGCGAGTGCAAAGGTACGCCTTTTTACCGAAACTGCAAGTAACTGGAGAACTTTTTTTGAAACTTTTTTCATGCGAAATACACAAAATGCTGATATTCACAGATATACAGGAAAATATTTACACCTAAAAAGAACTTCGTAAGAATAACAATACTCCTTATTATATATATAACAACAGAAAACCGAAGGCAAGGATACAAAAAAGCACCTATATGAACGGGTCAACGGATATATCTTCCATGCCCCCGTACATATAAGTGCGTACCTTGAATGAATTAAGTAATGCTGTATCAGGTTCTAATAAATGAAGTAGCCTTCAACGAAATAATATATGCAGCATTAAATGCATTTATCTTGCACTTGTCATCTTCTCCTTCGGTTATGCATTAATCTATATTTTCAAACTCAGTCAATTTACCAGTTACAGAGTCAATAATAAATCCACGCACGACTACATCTTTAGGCACTAATGGATGATGTTTTACCAAATGCACACTACCTCGTACCGATTGCTCCACATCGTCAAACCCGCTCAACCAAGCGTGCAAATCAACATTGCAATACTCCATCATCTCAATGTCACGGTCGGATACTCCGTGCTCTTTAATATGTCGCAACATGACCTGACTATCCATGTGTTGCGCCCCACAATCCGTATGACCGATAATCATAATTTCTTCTACACCCAATTCGTAAATACCTACCAACAAGCTACGCATCACACTTCCAAAGGGATGTGTCACCGTTCCTCCGGCATTCTTAATCATCTTTACATCCCCGTTGCGCAAGCCTAAGGCAGCAGGTATCAACTCAACCAAACGCGTATCCATACAGGTCACTATCGCAATCTTCTTATCAGGATATTTTGTGGTTACGTACTGTTCATAGCCTTTGTTTTCTACAAAGGAACGATTGAACTCCAATAATTCGTCTATCATACACACTTAATTTTATGTTTCAAACCGCACAAAGATACGCAAAAAGGCCCACTCTTCCGAAGATAAACTTCTTCTAAGTGAGCCTTGCTGATTATTTTCGAGAGGAAATCAATTTTCCTGCAATGTTATATCATCCATGCAAAAATAAGAAGGAGTATTCATACCGAAATCACCTATATCGGAAGAAGACATTTCAAACGTAATATACGAGGCATCTGCCAGTTCGCTCCAGTCGAACCATTCCCACGTATCGAGAATCATGCTGTTCCCATCACGAAAATCGGCCAAATAAAAATCGACACGCCCTATTTCGGAATCATCGCTTGCGTGACCTACAGCAGTCAGAATGAACCAGTCACCCACTCCAAACTTCCGCACCAAACCTATTCCTCCATCATTACCGTCTTTCATAGCCAGATAATCATAGGTTGTATTCGTTACCCATGCTCCTTTGAAACGATATTTTCCAACTTGCAGATTTGTAATCCGCGCTGGAGTGTACTCGTTTGCATTACTGGTCAGGTAAACGCTTCCATCCCTGCCAGCACCGGTAATGGCACTTAAATTGGTATATCCAGAAGTTGTTACATCCGTTCCATTGGTATAAGTGAACCCTCCACCAAAACTCTGTCCACTAAAATAATGGGAAAAAGCAACTAACGCCTGAGGGTCGGAGAAGGAAGTCCTTTGATAAAACCCATCCACTTCGCCTTCGGTGGCGATGAAAGAGCTATTCGGCTCGCTCAATTCGCCTTCAAAACTGATTACCGCTTCTTCTTTCTGCTCTTCACTTGCCGGATTCTCGTCATCGCTACAATTCCAAAGCGACACACACAACAGTGCCGCCCAAAACCATACTAATTTTTTCATCTGTCCTAATTGCTTTAATTGATTCATGTTATCTTTTGGTTAAAATATAAACCTATTCACACAAGGAAGTTATCCCTGCGCATCTTCGCATAACACCGATTGCAATTAGAAAAAGGGAATAATAAAGAGAGGGCAGCCCGAAAAGCCACATCCTGCCGTATTCCCACGCTTTTTCCTCGAAAGCAGTGAAAATGCAAAGGCACACGGCAGGTCTTCTGACTTGTTCCTATCGACAAACCGCCTTCCCAAGATACCCTCCCAGTGGCTAAGAATGGTTTGCGACACTTCAGTCTATGGAACTTACAGCAGCGGGACTGTTCAGGACTTGCACCTGATTCCCTTTTAATCGGACGTGGTTTGCCCGAACCGTTGCATGGGCAAAGATAGAAAGTTTTTCATTACATGAACTGACGTTAACAAACATTAATAGAAGTATAAGCAGGATTAAGGGCATCTTCTTGTTTATTGACTAAGAAACATAACCAACAACCGACAATATGGAATTTATCATCGTTTCAGTACTTCTTATCGCCACCGCTTCCTTTGTAGGAGGCTGGGCTTTGGTCAGTTTTTACAAAGCCGAACTACATTATGGAACATTTTTTCATACAAATACCCAACAACAATCCGATATAGAAGAGATTGACTCCCAAAAGATTTTTGAGTCCAAGATCTCCCTTTTGGACAAACCCATCAGCTTTTCCTTTCCGATAACCCGTCGGACATGCACACAAACCTCTTCTGAATAAAGCCGCTATATAAGTCCATCCGCTGTAAGATTAATAATCTTCAGGCTGCAAGATTATTAATCTTACAAGCGGAAGATTATTAATCTTACACCAAACGAGGCTATCTGCGTTGAGAGAAGAAGATAATAACAACAACCTTTTAAATCATCTGAATATGATAAAGTACAGCTCAGTAATGCGTGGTGAACGGAACGGAGACAGCACACTGTAACTGTGACATCAACAAATGCATACCGCGCATAGTATAAATCACCGCTGTACTGGAAATATCACCCGATACTTTCCGCTCAAATGCATAAAAGCGAATAAACGGAGTAATCCATCGTAGTAATAATTGAAACCTGGAGTAGGACGACTATCCCACAAACGCTGCACAAACTCACGACTTTTGGCATGTGTGCAGACCAGCGATACAGCGGCCGCCGTAGCCACAAGTCCTGGCGCATGAGAAGGTTTTCCCATTTGCAAACTGTCTGGCAACATTGTGCCATCCACATTATATTGATTGACAAACGTATCAATCCCCTGTCCATACAGAAAATCCTGAATCTTATTGCCGTATGCCTGCTGCCATTCCCGGTCGGCACATGACCACGAATAATCAAGCGCAATGTTCATCGGCACACGCCAAGAATCAAAACGGAAAGCATCACCTATCATCCAACCTTTATGCATCAAACTTCCGTCGTAGTTACTATAATCAGGAGTCAACCCTGTAACAGGATGAACTGCCTTATGCAAAAAATGGCGGCTGCGTTCGGCACATTCTTTCCAATATGCAGCACGTCCATCGTCAGCCCAACGTGCCCAAACTTCGTAAAAGGCAGGCAAATGGTAAGAAGGATCGGTAAAACCATAACCGAACTTATTCGGGACAAACGTAATAAGCTTGTGTTCTTTATGAATAAGCGGCATAACACTATCTGTTCCATCTTTTTCCATGGCACAATCCAGTATATGCTGAGCTTCGGCCAGATAATCAATACCCGTATCATTTCCCCACAGGTTCGAAGCAAAAATTAATGAGGTAATGAAATAAAGCTCGCCGTCCGAAGCCGACCCTCCATCGATATGACTCCCGTCTTTCCGGCAACACCAGGCAAAATAACCTTCCGAAGCTCCTTCCTTATGCTGCATATAAGTCTTAGTCCAACGCCAAAGCCGGTCAAAAATGTCTTTTTTCTCAAACTGCACAGCTATCATCATACCGTATGACATACCTTCACTACGCACATCATCATGTATTATATCACAGATATATGCTGTAGAGTCATCGGGTTCAACATAAACCTTGTTCTCCGGTGAAAAGATTTCATCGAAAACCGACTGCACCCGAGCATCAATTTCTTGAGAACTGTAGCCCATTTCAGCAAAAATATTACGATATTTCCCTGTGTCGAAAGCCCCCTCCGTCCAAGGACTTTGCAGCAAATCCTGCGTTTCCGGAACTGAAGCCAATACGGAAAAGAACGGCAATCCTAATAACACCAAGAAAAGCATTCTGAAAATTCTGTTTTTCATTTGTTCTTTCATAATTGAAATATACTTGTTAAGGTTCAAAAATCATTTACTGCCGGCAAATGTAAACAAAACAAATGACTTTTCTCCTATATTAATGTTACAAAGATTATTCTGTATGTTACATCGGGGTACAGGGATACGTTTTTTTTCGTATATTTGCCGAAAATAAACATTTTAAACAACAAATGCTTATGGCAAAAGAACTCGAACTGAAATACGGCTGCAACCCCAACCAAAAGCCAGCACGTATTTATATGAAAGAAGGAGAACTGCCGCTGGAAGTGCTGAACGGACGTCCGGGATACATCAATTTCCTTGATGCGCTGAACGGCTGGCAGTTGGTGAAAGAACTGAAAGAAGCGACCGGCATGCCTGCCGCTACCTCATTCAAGCACGTTAGCCCTGCCGGTGCCGCCATCGGGCTGGAACTGGACGAAACGATGAAACAGATTTACTTCGTAGGCGATCTGCCGTTGTCTCCCCTCGCTAACGCATACGTGCGTGCCCGCGGTGCCGACCGCATGTCATCGTACGGCGACTTTATCGCGCTGAGCGATGTGTGCGACGAAGAGACCGCCCGCTTCATCAACCGTGAAGTTTCGGACGGCGTTATCGCTCCGGGCTATACCGAAGAGGCATTGGCTATCCTGAAAGCGAAACGTAAAGGTACATACAACGTCATTCAGATTGACCCGGAATATCGTCCGGCTCCCATCGAGCACAAAGACGTGTTCGGCATCACCTTCGAACAGGGACGCAACGAAATCAAGCTGAACGGAGAGGAACTCTTCGCCAACATCCCGACACAGAACAAGAACCTGCCCGACGCGGCAAAGCGTGACCTGATGATTGCGCTTATCACCCTGAAATATACCCAATCGAATTCGGTGTGCTATGTGAAGGACGGACAAGCCATCGGTATCGGCGCCGGCCAGCAGAGCCGCATCCACTGCACCCGCCTTGCCGGAAACAAAGCCGATATCTGGTACCTGCGCCAGCACCCGAAAGTATTGAACTTGCCTTGGGTAGAGAAAATCCGCCGTGCCGACCGCGACAACACCATCGACGTATACATCAGCGATGATCACGATGATGTATTGGCTGACGGCGTTTGGCAGCAGTTCTTTACCGAAAAGCCCGAAGTATTGACCCGCGAAGAGAAACGTGCCTGGCTGGACACGCTGAAAGGCGTATCGTTAGGCTCGGATGCCTTCTTCCCCTTCGGCGACAACATCGAACGTGCGCACAAGAGCGGCGTGGAATACATCGCTCAGGCAGGAGGTTCGGTGCGCGATGACCATGTCATCGAAACATGCGATAAATACGGCATCACGATGGCGTTTACAGGCATCCGTCTGTTCCATCATTAATATTAATTTCGAACACAGAGACACGGAGGCACAGAGTTTTATATTCTACAAAAATATATGCTTTGTGTCTCTGTGTTCTATTTTGCTTTACCTCAAGATGCCGGTATCTTTATCCGCTTTCTGTTCAATGTTCCGCCGGACATCTTTATATGCCCTTCCCTGTGAGAATTTCCATGCAATGTTCAGGCTCACGAAATTGCCCAAGTCACGGCAATGCAGAGCAGTCGTTTTCCGGACATAACGGTTGTACACATCCGACTGGAATTGCTTGTAACGGTTTCTAAACGGTTGTTGCCAGGCAAGCGACAAGTTCAGGTTCTTGTACCGGTAGGATGCGTTCAGAGAAACAAACGAGCCGTTGAATCCTTCGGTCTCACCTTCGAGGAAACGGAAACCGCTGTCCATGAATGCCGAAAGGGTAAGTTTGCCTAAGTAAGCCTGCACACTGGCTGTACCCGAATAAAACGTCTTGCAATGCGTATAGTCTTCGCCGAAGTTAAAACAGCGGAAAAGCGTACCAGATAACGCTATCGAAAGCTTATCGGGGACTATCCAACCATTCGCATACAGCATCAGGTTAAGCACATCGATTTCTTTTTGATTGAGTTGGGTGTACACAAACCGGTTGTCTTCGGTACGGATATACGTAGCCATATTCGGCTGATGGCAACGTTTTCCGTATGCCTGAACAAAAGACTGGAAGCGGGGATGCGTGTACGAAACCTGAAAAGTATGCGCTTGCTCGCGGTTGGGGCGGATATCGGGATTGCCCAACGTCCATTCCATGCTGTTGTTGCGGATAGAAGTATTGCTAATCATCGCCACCCGCGAAACATACTCGCTTATCTGGAAATCATATTTCAGCTGGACGGCTTGCACTGGATTGTAGGCAACGGAAGCCTTCGGACGGAACAGCCAGTACTGATAATCGTGCGCTTGCTGGCGGTAATCCAGATAACTGCCTCCTACTCCCGCCACATATCTTACCGGACCAAGCGTCCCATTTATCTCGGCAAAAGCGTAGACGCTGCGGTTATGCATCGGATTGACGGAATTTACATCACCCGTGTACTTATTCTTCGTGTATTTCTGCATGTAGTTTGCCCCAGCAGTAAACGTAAAAGGCTTGAGCCGGTTCTCGTAAATGGCTTCACTCATCAGGGAATACGTCTTCCCTTCCACCCGATATGCATACGGCGCACCCTCATCGTAACTGCTGCGGAGCGAAGTGGCGATATACGTCCCTACGGCATTCAGTGTCAGCGACTGACGGGGAGTCAATTGCTTAAAGAAATACAAATCCAAGACCGGACTGGAGCTACGGTTGCGTTCGCGTTGCGTGGCGATATATTGCTCATCTTCTTCTATAATCCGCTTCCGGTTATAATTGTTGGGGATATGCGAGAAATCAGCCTTTAGCGAAGCCTGAAACACATAGTCGGCAGAATCGGCAAGATTATATTTCAATTGCAAGCCATTATTAAAATTCCGGCTACGAGAAGCAAGATCATTCCGCTCAATAGTATGAGTGGAACCATCCGTAAGCAGATAATGAGCCGTTTCATGGGTCCGGTTTCCCTTAAAGTCCTTGTACCCGAAATTATAACTCAACGAAAGCTCGCTGTTCCCGGCGTTCCATTTTCCGTAAATTAAATCATTGCCCGACTTAACGGTCAGTGCCTGGGTCAGATCAATGCCGACCGTATATCCACTATCCGCCCGGCGGGTCAGAATGTTAATAACGTATGCGATTCCTTCTCCGTATCTCACCCCGGGATTGTCGATAAAGTCTATCCGGCTGATGCTTCCGGGAGAAAGCGCCAGCATTTCTTCCCGTCCTACAATAATGCCATTGATGCGCAACTGGATGCTTCCCCGTCCGTCGATGGCAGAGAGGCTTTGCGAAACCTCATCCACACGGATATTGGGCAAGGATAACTTCTGCAGAATGCTATACCCCGAATGCGATGCATTTTTCTGCGTTTCGGTGGGATAAATAATTTGCCCGTCGGGTTTATGAATTACTTTAGCCGCCTTTATTTCTACTTCTCCAAGTTCGATAGTCTTCGTCTCATTCTGTGCCGAGCCAACGAGGGCATATACGAATAAGACCAGCAAGATGTTGATACGTTTCATTGTGTCCATGTTTTTAGTTCGGACACAAAAATACGTTCGAAGGCTACACACTCACCTAACATGTAGCTGACATCTTCCTGACATTTGGCTGACAACTGGTTTTCGGTCTGATTTCCAGCGCATAGCTTCTTCCTTTATGAGCGACAAGCTGCAATTCGCTACATGCCTCAAGAATCGGTTTCAATCGTTTCACCAAGGTATAGAGCGTATCGTTGGCATCCGCTTTCTTGGGCCAAAGCAGGGCGCATATCTCTTCTTTCGATACCGAATGGGAAGGAGCCTGCCATAGCATCAACATCAATCGGTATTGCATCGGAGTAAAGTGGACAAACGCATGGCTTGCGTCATAGAAACACTTGTCCTCGGGCGAATAAGAAAGCCCTCCATAGCTGACGGTACCAGCAAGCGTCTCCTTCTTCCGAAAAAGAAATGCAGCTCCCGCCGCCCAAAGCAACGCAGCAAAAGCCAGCAAGGACGACCAACGCTGGTCGGACATACGGAATATACCGATTGCAGAAAGGCGCGCGTAACTTTTCACGGCAAGCGTTGTTCCAGTCGCTTCATTGTTCACTATCAACGTATCGCTGCTGATAACGTCCGCTTCCGGGAACTTGCCGGGATAAGCCTCATCAACAATATGAAACGAAAGGAAGGCATTGTCTTTCAGCTTCCGGTTCTTCAAATTACGGCATAGTTTCCGGTCGGCAATGGCAAGCCATACTTCTCCGTCCGACACTTGCCTAAGCCGCTTGTATGCCCGGATGGAGTCTTGCGTGACGATATCCTCCTGCCTTTCTTCAAACATACGCAACAAAGCCTGGTTCAAGTCGGCGGTTATCGCTTCTTTGGCACCGCAATACCCCTGACGCCCTGCCAACAAAGACGAGAGCATCAACACCATAAAGACTCCAACAGATAAGATTCTCCTGTTCATATCATTTTTCCCGATTGTATTTCATACGGCAAAAATAGTAAAAATAGTCCGAAAGCCCCAACGGCTTTTATACGGCTTATGCCGTTTCCTGTTAAATAATGCGTTACCGCTTCCTTTTTTTGCCTATATTTGCTGAAAAGAAACGTTTATTCAGGACAAAGATGAAAACAAAGAGATTTTCTTGCAGCATCTATGCGTGGACGCTTTTCGTCTGCGCATTCGGATTGGTATCCTGCCACGACCTGACTATCGACAACGGAGGGTATCTCAGTATGATGAATAGAGGCACTATCGTAGGCAACGACGAAGACGGCTATTACCTCTTTTCGGACGGAAGAAACGAAGTCGCCATCTGCTACGGCAAAGGACTGGACAAATACGAACGGGCTTACTACAGCCTGTCGTTCAAAGAAGAAAACCGGTTCTTTAGCGACCGCACTCCCGGCTTCACTATCATTGACAACGCAAGGGTAGGAATTGTGGAAACCTACAAGGTCATCCACCCCATCAGCAAAGCGGAAGCGGACAAACGGGGCATCACACATCCAGACAGTTGCAGCGTAGACGAGAACTTTTATTTTCCCAACTTCTTTTACGGAGCAAATTGCGGTTACTTCGATTTCTCCACACTTGCAACGATTACCCACGACCTTTACACGCATTATGAATATGCATCCATTCCCATAGACTTGGTATACGACCCTGCCCGCCAAAGTCCGGACACGCTACGCTTGGAGCTTTGCTATCGCCCCTACGTGCCGGAAGGTTGGGAAAAGTATCGCTATGAAGCCGGCACTTTTTCGTGCGACATATCCGGACTCACCAACTTGCAGGAATGGAACGATTCGCTTTGCATCGTAGTGGACACGGGAGACAAGCAGCTCCACTACATGCCCATCAGCAAAAAAGGCTTCAAGAAGCCCGAACCGTTTTTCGATTTTTAGAAACAGTTTCTTCTTCATCGAATTTCTTCCAGTCCTTTTTCTTTAAAATCAAGTTTTTTCACCTTTTGGAAGTTACATTAGCAGCTTTCCTTGGCTTATTTCCTCCTTTATAATTCCTCAATCTCTTCCAATGCCAATTGCGTAAAATGGGCAATGGTTTCAACAGGCATACCTGCTTCTTTCATCTTCTTTGCCATTTCTCTCATGCGTAAAGCCATTTCCTTTTCACTTTCCGCCTTCCCTTCTGCCCTGCCTTTAGCCTCTCCTTCCGCAAGCCCTTCGGCACGACCTTCTGCTCTACCTTCTGCTCTACCCTCTGCACGACCTTCAGCACGACCTTCAGCACGACCTTCTTTCAAACCTTCGGCACGACCTTCATACCAGCCTGTTTTAATAACACTCCGTTGGTAGCGCAAAGCCTCCATATCATGGATATATGCACGCCTGTCTTGGTCGGAAAGCGAATCCACCCGGAGCCGCTCCCGTGCTTCAGGCAAACCCTTAGCGGTAGCCGAACTATCTATATTGCCCGTCTTGAGGAACTCTATCCATTCATCAAGAGGTGTCTTAGCTATTTTATCGAAGTCATTTACACGTAGCACGTAATATTCTGGGAAAATATCTCCGGCATCTTTTCCAATAAACCTTTCCCTCTGCCGTATGGAAAGTTGCAATACGTCATTGGGGTCATGCAATCCCCGGAATATGGTTTTCCCATGATAGACATAATCTTTCCCTTGTCCCAATTCGAAGTACACGATATTAATGGAGTAGATTTTCTTTACTTTATCATAATCATCGCCGAGGTTAATATACTCAGAAATAGTTTTCGACACACCATACAACATCCGGTGAAAGTAATCTAACTCGTGGTTGTTCTGCACTTCAATAATAAGAAGCCGCCCTTGCTCGTCTTCCACCAGCATATCAGCACGGTTAAACTTGTCATTCACTTCTGTCTGGTTTGCTTCACTTTCCAGAAAACGTACGATGTGCAAGTCTTCTCCCAATAGAGTTGACAGAAATCCTTCCAGCACGACATAATTACTCTTGTCTCTGAGCAGACGTTTCATCGCCCAATCGAAACGAATGAGATTATTCTTCATATCCTATCGTTTTTAATTTTCACAAAAATACGAATTTAATTGGAAACGACAACATACGGAAAGAAAAACGAGGATGTTGTTCCTTATTATTCATCCTCGTTTCCATATAAAATTATCAAAACTTGAAGCCTGCGCTGAAGAAGAGGTCATAGTTACGTGGACCATCCTTACAAACCTTACACAAACCGAAATCGGCATCCACGCCTACTATCCAGTGTGGGAAATCGAGCGCAACACCGACTCCGATGCCGGCATCGAAGCGGCGGAAGCCGTCCCAACCCACTCCATCGGCATCCTTGAAAGTTTTCCAAGAAGTAGTAACATCATTTTGCTCATATTCCGTTTTACCGTTCACGCCTACTGCAACATACGGACCTGCCGTAAACACAAGGTCGAAGCTATCGGTAGCACGCATGTGGAACGCAGCCATCAAAGGAACCTGAAAATAGTTCTGATTGACTTTCACATCATTTTCCATCTTCGCACCTTTCGAGACCCAGCTCAGCCCGGGCTGGAAAGAGAACCATTCGTTCAAGGGGACATCCGCTGTAACACCTACACGCGGATTAAAAATGGCATTCGAACCTTTTGCCGCATCTCCCGTCCAGCCACTCATGCCGATGCCCACTTCGAACATCATCGTCGGCCTCATCTGTGCCGACACCGTAAGCATCGACAACATACATACCGCTAACAGAAATAACTTTTTCATACGCTTATCATTTTAGATTGTTTTGCATAGAACAAATATAAGGTTTTTAATCGGTATGCAAAACAAAAATCGGTGATATTGCACAGAAATCGCTACGTTTCGACAAAGTTTCTTCCCCGATGCGGATATATGTATGCATCCGGTTACCCGTTTTTATGCCGATTGGCACGGCGGCGGCGATATTCTGCCTTCATTTTTGCTGAACCAGATCCATGTGTTCCGGTTATATATGCTTTCTTCTTTGCTTTCGTTTTTACCTTTTCTTCTTTTTCCTTTTTCAAGCCAGCACCTTTAAAGATAATACCTTCCGCTAAAATTTTCTCTATATCCATACGTTTTGGTTTTATTCGAAATAAACGATTTCTATATCCTGAGCCTCTGCAAACTCTTTCATCAGCCCTACCATATAATTGACGGATTCAACCAATCCCTCACTTCCTCCATACGCATTCATTATCGCCAACACGTGCGTAGTGTCTATGCTCATCTTTGTCCGTTCGTGGTCACTGGTAGGCGTTCCGATACCTCCAATGGCATCCCGATAGACTGGCATACCCTCAATATTCAGTGTGCCCCTGCCGATACCTTCGTAAGGTTCACCGGCTCGTCCGATACCCAACACCAGGCGATCGCCTTGAATCTTATCCCGGTCGAAACCGCCTATCGAATTTCCACTATAGATAGAAGCCAAGTTAATCAAATCTACCAACGTATCAATCTGATACAACGGAATGCCTCGCAAGATGCGCCGGCACAATGCTTCCGATGAAGGACGGTACCGGCTGGGATCTTTCCCGCACTTCTTATAAGCCTGACGGGTAGCCTGTATGGCAGGCATTTCCTTAACGGAATCAACGGTATATTTCTCCCGATACAAGGCGGTAAACTCGTCAATCCGCTTCCACAATTCGGCATTGTAAGCCGAATTCTTTACCGTAGCAAAAACAGCCGCTCCCCGAAACTGCGGCCAAGCACGATGTAATTCTTCGGATACTTCTATTTTCATAAGTCTTTAAATTTTTCAACACATCATTATCCCTGACAAAATCCGTCCGGAAGCAATACCCAGCCTCCGTGCGGAAAAGAAATCATCTTTATTCTTCCACGTACAAATGCCACTGACCTCAATACGCGAAGTGTTCACTCCAAACTCCAGAAGCTGCATCCGGTTGGTTTCCCAAAGATCAATATGCCACTTCTCTTTCCGGGCAGCAATACGCGGCATATCAAAACCAGCCTTATCAAAAATATCATAAACCTCATCCCCGACTTCGAATGCATCTTGTGAAATACCCGGACCTATACAAGCATATATATCTTCTCCTCGCGTACCATACACTTTTTTCATCACACTCAAAGTCTTACATACAATACGTGCCACCGTACCTCTCCATCCTGCATGGATAGCCGCTATTGCCCGATGACGCACATCATAGCACAAGACCGGAATACAATCGGCGGTAGATACGCAAAGACAAACTTTCGGCACATTTGTAACCAAAGCATCCACTCCTTCGAGCAACACCTCCCTGTCCGGTTTACCCTTCTGCAAGAATACATCATCCACGATTCGTATTTCCGTCTGATGTACCTGATGCGGAATAACCAGTTCACCACGCACTGGCAATAGCGAACTAAGCAATTCCCGGTTTCTGAAAACAGCTTCCGGCATATCCCCACAATAGCCGTTGCAATTGAAAGATGCGTAACTCCCTTGACTATATCCGCCATGACGGGTCGTCGAAAAACAAAAAATGTTGGAATACAGCTCCGTCAAACCGTATTTCAACATCCTTCTATCTTCAGTCAGCCTGTTGTCCATCATTTTTCCGGTTCATCGTCCCAGTCTTCTTCATACTCGTACTCGAAGTCATCTTCATCATCCACGTCTTCTACGTAACTGAAATCCTCGTCCATATCTTTCAATTCTTCCTGCAACAGATGGATGTCCTTTGACCGATGTACGATAGATGACTGACGCAATCCTTCCAACTGATTGCCTTCTTTATTCAGTTCTGTCCACAAGATGTCTTTCAACTCTTGAATACCCATACCGGTCACAGATGAAATAAATACACAAGGAAGGTTGTCTGGAAGTGTCGGCTTCAACATTTCCATCAATTCTTCATCCAGCATGTCACATTTGGTGACGGCAAGCACCCGCTGCTTATCAAGCATTTCGGGATTGAACTTTGCCAGTTCGTTCAACAGCACATCATATTCATGACGGATGTCATCTGCATCGCCGGGCACCATAAACAACAACAAAGAATTGCGTTCGATATGTCGCAGGAATCGCAAGCCCAAACCTTTTCCTTCGCTTGCTCCTTCGATAATGCCCGGTATATCTGCCATCACGAAAGACTTTCCATCGTGATAAGACACGATACCCAAGTTCGGTTCGAGGGTAGTAAACGGATAATCAGCTATCTTCGGACGTGCCGCCGACACTCTTGACAACAGTGTCGACTTTCCAGCATTGGGAAAGCCTACCAGTCCGACATCCGCCAGCAGTTTCAGTTCCAGTATCACCATCATTTCCTGCATCGGCTCGCCCGGCTGTGCAAAACGTGGAGCCTGACGTGTGGCTGTACGAAAATGCCAGTTACCCAGTCCTCCTCTACCTCCTTTCAACAAGATGACCTCCTGCCCGTGTTCGGTTATGTCGCATACATATTCGCCCGTCTCAGCATTGTATGCCACGGTTCCGCACGGCACTTCAATCACCTTATCTGCACCGTCTTTACCAAAGCTCCGGCTCTTTGAACCGTTCCCGCCATTCTCGGCAAACACATGACGTTCGTACTTCAGATGCAACAGAGTCCAATAATTACGGTTTCCGCGCAAAATGACATGTCCTCCTCTACCGCCGTCTCCTCCATCGGGACCACCGTTGGGCATATATTTCTCCCGCCGTAAATGAGCCGATCCGCGTCCTCCCTTGCCAGAGCGACAATAAATTTTCACATAATCTACAAAATTCGATTCTGCCATAAAAATATTTTTTAGTTTTTGAGTTTATAAGTTTTTGAGTTCTTAAGTTTCTTGTTTTTAAGCCCATAAGCCTAAATGGTCCAAGAACTTATAAACTTAAAAACTCAAAAAACTTATAAACTTAAAATCTCAAAAACTTACAGACTATCCACAGCCTTACAAATGTCAGCGAAAATGCCATCCATCGAGCCAAGACCGTTGATATGATGGTATTTGCCATCGTTCTTATACCAGTCAATCAACGGAGAGGTCTGCGAATGATATACCACCAGACGTTTTTTGATAGTTTCCTCATTATCATCCGCACGTCCGGATTCCTGCCCACGCTTGATAAGACGAGCCATCAGCTCATCTTCCGGCACTTCCAGGTCCAACATCACCGACACCTCTTGTCCGCGTTCGGCCAACATCTGCTTTAAAGCTTCGGCCTGTGCAATGGTACGGGGAAAACCATCGAAAATCACTCCCTTGCTGTCCTTGAAACTATCGAACACACTTGCAAGTATATCAATCATCAAAGCATCCGGTATAAGTTGGCCGTTGCTTATATATTCATTAGCCGTTTTACCTAACTCCGTACCGTTCTTGATTTCGGCACGCAATACATCTCCCGTCGAAATATGGTTCAAACCGTATTTCTCCACGATACGTGCGCTCTGAGTTCCTTTCCCCGAACCCGGAGCACCAAAAATTACAATGTTCAACATCTTTTTACCTTATATTATTGATTAGTGATTATTCTACAACCGAATAAATATCACGATAATTACGTCCCAGCCCCTCATAGTCCAGACCGTATCCCACGATAAAGTCGTTGGGGATGCGCATTGCCACATAACGGATATCCAAGTCCACCTTCAGCTTGTCGGGCTTTAGCAGCAACGTGGCAATCCGTATTTCCTTCGGGTGCTGCGCCCGAAGCGTCTCAATCAGCCTCTGCATCGTCAAGCCTGTATCCACGATGTCTTCCACAATCACCACCGTACGTCCGGTTATGTTTTCGTTCAGTCCCACCAGTTCTTTCACTTTTCCGGTAGAAGAGGTTCCCTCGTACGAAGCCAGCTTGACAAACGAGATTTCACACGGAATCGTGAGACGTTTCATCAAATCTGCCGTAAACATAAAAGAGCCGTTTAAGACACTGATAAAAAGTGGGTTGTCACCTGCCAAATCTGCATTAATCTCACCGGCTACCCGTGTCACTTCCTTCAGAATGGACGCTTCGGATATGAAAGTCTTAAACTGCTTATCTTTAATCTGGATTGTGTTCATAATGGCGCTTCTTTATAAAATTGGGACAAAAATACGATTTTTCCCTTAAACTTCTATACTTTTTTTGTACTTTTACCCGCAAATAGCTATTATGACACAAAGATGAAAATACTTACTTGCACCCAACAAAAGGAAGCCGATGCCTATACCATCGCCAATAACAATATTCTCTCCATCAACTTGATGGAAAAAGCAGCCTCGCTGATTGCCGATGAAATCAGCAAAAGGTGGGATCGTTCACACCGCATCGTTGTATTTGCCGGAGCGGGCAACAACGGAGGTGATGCCCTTGCAGTCGCACGCCTTCTGTTCTCCAAGAGTTATCCGGTAGAAATTTACCTGTTCAATATCAAAGGAACCATTTCGGAAGACTGCATGACCAATATCCAGCGATTGCAGCAATGCGGATTCACTGACTATCACGAAATCAGCAACGCATTCGAACCACCCAAACTGACGGCTGAAGATGTAGTAGTAGACGGACTTTTCGGCTCAGGACTGAACAAGCCGCTGAGTGGCGGATTCGCCTCCGTCGTAAAATACATCAATGCTTCCAACGCACAGGTAGTCTCCATTGATCTTCCTTCCGGACTGATGGGAGAAGACAACAGCAACAACCTGCGTACAAACATTATCCGTGCTGACCTGACCCTGAGCATCCAGTTACCAAAACTGGCTTTCCTTTTCCCTGAGAACGAAGACATCGTGGGCGAATGGAAAACACTCGACATCGGCATTAGCCAAGAGTTCATCGCACAAGCAGATACTCCTTATATTATTACGGAGGCTAGTGAAATGAGCCAACTCATCAAACCGCGCAAACGCTTTGCTTTCAAGAACAACTTCGGACATGCACTGCTTATCGCCGGCTCGAGTGGGATGGCTGGTGCTTCCATCCTAGCAGCACGTGCCTGTTTGCGTTCAGGCGTAGGATTGCTTACCATACATACCCCTGTATGCAACCACGACATCCTGCAAACAGCCGTACCCGAAGCTATGGTACAAAATGACGTGCACGAACTTTACTTCGCCGAACCAGTCGACCTTGACAACTATCAGGCGATAGCCATCGGTCCAGGCATCGGGCAGGAAGAAGAAACGGCACTTGCCACCTTCGACCAGCTTGCCGATTGCTACATTCCCGCCGTGCTCGATGCAGATGCCATCAATATCTTAAGTTCGCACCGGAACTATCTGAACCGCTTGCCTCGCCGAAGCATCCTCACGCCACACATTGGCGAACTGGAACGCCTTATCGGACGTTGCAACGATAGTTTCGACCGGCTGACCAAGGCTAAAGAACTTGCCGCCTACCTGCAATGCTACATCGTATTGAAGGGTGCCTACTCCACTGTTATCACACCGGAAGGCAAATTCTACTTCAATCCCACAGGTAATCCAGGCATGGCAACCGGTGGAAGCGGAGATGTGCTGACTGGTATCATACTTGCTCTGCTGGCTCAAGGATACTCACAAGAAAATGCAGCACGGCTGGGTACATTCGTACACGGACTGGCCGGCGACATAGCCTGCCGCCGTACCGGAGAAATCAGCCTGACCGCCAGCGACATCATCGCTGCACTGCCCGAAGCCTGGAAAGAACTCTGTGAAACTAAATAATAGATACACGCATGAAAAGAATCGTTTTTGCACTAAGCATGCTGGCATGTGCGACGCATATCGCTGCACAAAACATCAGCTACTACACTCCCGGAAGCGATGAAGGAATTGTCTACTTCCTTCCGAAAACGGCACTGGAGGTAAATATCATTGCCACACACATTACATACCAGCCTGGAGAACTGTGCCAATATGCCAACCAATACCTGCGGATGAACAACATAAGTTCCCAACCGGAAATGCACTGGGAAATCAAGCGGATAGAAGTACGCTCGGCAGGAGTACCCGACTCTACCAAAGCCTACATCATCAAGCTGAAAGACAAAAGTGCCATGAGCAACGTGGAACTGACCAACAACGGACTTATCAAAGCCATCAATACAACGGCACCCGACATACAAAAAGCTGAATATGTACTGGAAAAGCCTCAACACCACGAAAACCCACGCCAATACATGACCGAAGAAATACTGCTGGCCGGGTCTTCGGCAAAGATGGCAGAACTTACCGCTAAGGAAATCTACAACATACGGGAAAGCAAGAACCTCATCTTGCGAGGACAAGCAGACACCATGCCCAAAGACGGTGCATCCCTACAACTGGTCATCGACAACCTCGATAAGCAGGAGAAAGCACTGACCCGCCTCTTCAGTGGAACCACCGACCGCGAGGACAAAGTGTTCACCATCCGCATCCCTGCCAATGAGCCATTCAGCGATAAAACAGCCTTGCGTTTTTCTAGCCTGCTAGGCATACTTCCTGCCGATGACCTTGCGGGTACCCCCATCTATATCAGCTTAGCCAACACGGTTCCACTGCCTCCAGCTACCACAGAAAACGAAAAGAAAAAGAAAAAACTGGAAGGAGCCATCTACAACATACCTGGGAAAGGGAAAGTAACCGTCACGTACGAAGGAAAGACCTTATTCGAAGACGAACTCCCTATCACACAGTTCGGAACGACCGAAGTTCTGGTAGAAGACCTGTTCAAGAAAGTAAACACCCGTGTCGTTTTCAATCCTGAGACAGGAAGCATCCTGAAAATTGACAAAGACTAAGAAACTGTTTTGAATTTCTCCAATTAAAAAGCCGGTTGGAACGGCAAGGCTGTTTTTTCATTCTGCCTCACCGCACCAACCGGCATCCGCATCTATATTAAGATATACTGAAAATCCGCCTATCATACAGCTACGGTTTCCTTCAACCACTCAGGCATCACCGTCGTTGAGGTTCCATCCTGTTGCTTGTAAGTTACCGTACCATCCTCGTTCATAGTCATCAATTCATAAGTCTTTCCTTCGGCTACTACATTCCACGTACGTTTCTCCGCATCGTATACTAAATTTAACGGATGGTCTACTTCGCCCAATTTCGTAATGGTATACCCGTCTTCGTTTGTACGGACTAGATATTCTCCGTCTTCTCCATGAATAACTTTTTCCGTACCTACATCAGCCATTGGATTGGAACCCGACCAAAACTCAATTGAATTTAGTACAAGCACATCTGCCAAATAAGCTACTTCATATACCGGTATGATATGAAAAGCTAAAAACACAAGCTCATTGACTGCTTTATGTCCGATTCCCATATTCCAATTTTTCAGACTATTCCATGCGCTGAATGAGCCAATACATGAAGAACATAACAAACATCCTCCTAACACAGCACACACAGCTGTCGCTTTCATCTTTTTCATCGATTCAAGTTTTAGCAATTAATTATAACACCCACAAAGATAGAACTTATTTCAAGGAAAGAAACAAAAACCACCAAAAAGAAGTATCTTTGTCGCACATTTTAGCAAATATGTAAAACTATTAAATAAAAAAACAAATGAAAGAACAAATCCAGAAACGCCTGAGCGACTCGAAAGCCGCTCGCTGGACGGCACTGTTCATCGTGTCGTTTACCATGATGTGCGGCTATTTCCTTACCGATGTCATGGCTCCTCTTGAAAACTTACTCACCACGAAAGGCAAAGTTGTTTATTTCACCGACAACACTTCCATGCCTGCCGACAGCCTGGTGGCAAAAGTGGAACTCTTTGCCGAAGCCAATGCATTATCGGCTCCCGACCTGACGGTACAGAAACTGGAAGAAGGAGCCAAATACCAATACATCGAAAACATAAACGGAAATCAGGAAACCATCAGCAAGACCATCAGCACGGTATCGACAGGTAAAGGATGGAGCAGCACGGAATACGGTTTCTTCTCAGGGGCCTACGGATACATCAATGTGTTCTTGCTGATGCTGTTTTTCGGAGGAATCATTTTAGACAAGATGGGAGTCCGTTTCACCGGCATGATGTCGTCGGGACTGATGTTTGCAGGCGCCCTGATTAAATGGTATGCCCTGAAGAACGATTTCGGCGATGCCATGTTATGGGGCATGAACCTGCAAGTAGTAATTGCAGCGTTAGGCTTCTCTATTTTCGGCATGGGAGCAGAAATTACAGGAATCACCGTATCAAAAGTCATCGTGAAATGGTTTGCCGGCAAAGAACTGGCACTTGCCATGGGACTTCAAGTAGCTATGGCACGCATCGGAACCGCCATCGCTCTGGCAGCCAGCCTGCCCATTGCACGTATGATGGGCGACATATCCGGCTCTGTCCTTATCGGAGCCATTGCCCTCTGCGTAGGTTTCGCATCTTATCTGGTCTATTGCGTGATGGACCGCAAGGAAGATGCTTCGGTATCCGCCGCCCGTGCCGAATCAGGAGAAAATCCTGAAGAAGGCTTCAAAATGTCCGATCTGAAACTTATCTTCTGTAACAAAGGTTTCTGGCTCATCACGCTGCTTTGCCTGATGTTCTATGCCGGCGTATTCCCTTTCCTGAAATTTGCCACCAAACTGATGATCTATAAATACGAAGTGCCCGAATCATTTGCCGGCCTTATTCCGGCACTGTTGCCTTTCGGTACCATCCTGCTGACTCCTGTCTTCGGTACATTATACGACCGTATCGGACGAGGCGCCACTTTAATGATTATCGGTTCGGTGATGCTAACTGCCGTACACGTACTTTTCGCCCTTCCTGTAATGAACTACTGGTGGTTTGCCGTAGTTGTAATGATTATATTAGGTATTTCCTTTTCACTGGTACCAAGTGCAATGTGGCCTTCCGTTCCTAAAATCATTCCAATGAAGCAGTTGGGTTCTGCATATGCTATCATCTTCTACATACAGAACATCGGTCTGGCCATGGTTCCTACGCTCATCGGCTATGTCATCGACCGTTTTGCCACCCAATACAATGCAACAGGTGCCATTATCGGCTACAATTATACCATTCCCATGGTCATCTTCGCACTTTTTGGCTTGTGTGCCATCATCATCTCGTGGATGCTGAAAAGTGAAGACAGCCATAAACATTACGGACTGGAAGAGTCAAATATCAAAAAAAGCGCTTAAAAACATACTATAGTATAAACTGTATTTTACCATATTCAGATGATTTAAAAGGTCGTTGTTATTTTCTTCTTCTCTCAACGCAGATAACTTCGTCTGGTGTAAGATTATTAATCTTCCGCTTGTAAGATTAATAATCTTGCAGCCTGAAGATTAATAATCTTACACCAGATGGACTTATATGCGTTTGCCGATGCACCTATATCCGTGGGCTTACACAACCGGCTGCGCCTTGAATGCACATATTGATGCCGCTAATGTATAGCCATAAGATTCTTCCCTATAATGTCGTTATACAAAAGCAATCCAGAAAACGACCAAACGTATCGCCTGAATATTTTTTCACAACCAATCTATCAGAAATTGAAGCATTTATGCATTTTGTTTCTAGAAATGTGTATTTTTGTACCAACGCGATAAATTCAAAACAGCTAAGGAAGAAATAGAAAAATTATAAAACCATCAGAAAATGGCAAAAAAGAAAACCGACAAAAGCAAGAAGGTATCCTACCACTACAAGCCGGACAATATGACATTGGAACAATGGCAAATCGCCCTGCGCAGGCAAGCCGCCGAAAAAGAAAACTTCGGCATTCAAGAATTGAACGCCCAAGAATATCCCGGCTATTATATCGTAAACAATCCGGTTTCACACAATACGTACAAAGTGATTTATCGCGGAGCATTCAGCGCATGGAACTACTGTTCGTGCATGGATTTCAAAACCAGCCAGTTAGGCACATGCAAACACATAGAAGCGGTCAAGCTTTGGCTGGAAAAATCCCACAAACGGACATGCACCGATACACCAGCCTATACTTCGGTCTACCTATCCTACCGGAAGGGACGGAAAGTACGCCTGCGCATAGGGACAGACAATTCCGAAGAGTTCCAAAAGCTTGCCGAACCTTATTTCACACCTGAAGGTATCATGCGCCCCGAAGCCATCGATACAATCAATGATTTTTTCAGTAAAGCCCTGCAACTCAATAATACGTTCCGTTGGTATGATGACGCGATGGACTTTATTTTAGAACAACGTGACAAGCGCAAACGGGAAAAGTTCCTTTCCGAACCCCAGGCAGACACCTTAATAGACTCCCTGCTCAAAGTCCGCCTGTTCCCTTACCAGAAAGAGGGAATCCGCTTTGCCTACCGTGCCGGGAAATCCATCATAGCCGATGAAATGGGACTGGGCAAAACCATCCAGGCTATCGGCACCGCCGAACTGATGCGCAAACAAGGCATCATATCCTCGGCATTAGTGCTCTGTCCTACTTCGTTAAAGTATCAATGGAAAAAAGAAATCGAAAGGTTCACCGATGCACAAGCCATCGTAGTGGAAGGGAACCATTTGAAACGGAAAACACTCTATAAAGCAGCTCCTTTCTATAAGATAGTATCTTACAACAGTGTATCCAACGACATCGAAATCTTGCACGGGCTACAAACCGATTTCTTGATTATGGACGAAGTGCAACGCCTTAAAAACTGGAACACAAAAATTTCCAAAGCAGCCCGACACATCGAAGCTGAATATGCCGTAGTACTTTCGGGGACTCCACTGGAAAACAAACTGGAAGAACTCTACTCGGTAGTGCAATTCGTCGACCAATATTGTCTAGGACCATACTATAAGTTTATCAACGAAACCGTCATCAAATCGGATTCCGGAAAAGTAAAGGGATATAAAGGACTGAATACTGTAGGTGAAAAACTACACGACATCTTGATACGCCGTAGAAAGAAAGACGTAGCCTTGCAGTTGCCCCAACGTATGGACAAAGTGTTGTTCGTACCCATGACCCAGGAGCAACAGAACATGCATGATGAGTTCCAAAGCATAGTTGCCCAACTGGTCTACAAATGGAACCGCCAACGTTTCCTGAGCGAAAAAGACCGTAAACGCCTGCTTTTGCTGATGAGCCAAATGCGCATGGTATGCGACAGCACCTATATCTTAGACCAAAAGAGCCGCTACGACACAAAGATAGACGAAGTAATGAACATTCTCAACAACGTGTTCGAAAGCGGTGACGAAAAAGTTGTGATATTCAGTCAATGGGAACGCATGACACGGCTCGTAGCTG
Organism: Bacteroides sp. An269; assembly: GCF_002159755.1. Lineage (NCBI taxonomy): Bacteria > Pseudomonadati > Bacteroidota > Bacteroidia > Bacteroidales > Bacteroidaceae > Bacteroides > Bacteroides sp. An269. The sequence continues at coordinate 1,624 of NZ_NFJG01000063.1, read as the reverse complement.
CCGAACTGGACAAGATAAACATCCGGTACGAATACCTCCATGGAGGTGTACCTTCGGAAAAACGGAAAGACCTGATGGAAAACTTCACCTCGTTGCCCGAAAGCCGTGTGTTCATCTCTACCGATGCCGGAAGCACAGGACTGAACCTCCAAGCCGCATCTATCCTCATCAACCTCGACTTACCGTGGAATCCTGCCGTATTGGAGCAACGTATCGCCCGCATTTACCGTATCGGGCAGCAACGAAACATACAGGTCATCAACTTGGTAGCTCCCTCTTCCATCGAAGAACGTATGCTTTCTACCCTCAATTTTAAGACTTCACTCTTTGAAGGCATACTGGACAATGGCGAAGACAGCATCTTCCTGGATGATAGCAAGCTGGATAAGATCATGGAAAACATCGCGTCTGTTGTAACCGAATCGCCTAACGAAGAGAAAAAGGAAAGCGGAGACATCATTGACCCAGAAGATCGGGAAAAGCCAGCTTCACTTCCCGAAAAAGACGAGAAACCGGCAGAAAACATACAGGCAGACACGTTTGATGAAGAATCTTTATCTCAAACGGAATATACACGTGCATCAGAAACACCAGAAGCCGACCGTCTGATCAGCCAAGGCGTATCGTTCTTCAACGGACTGGTACAAACGCTCAAGTCCCCCGAAGCCACACGCCGGCTCGCCGAAAGCCTGATAGAAGAAAACAAGGAAACCGGGAAGACCACTTTACGCATTCCAGTTCCTGATAAAGAAAGTGTCATCAACTTCCTCACCTTGGCGGGCAGCATATTGGCACACATCGGTGAGAAAAAGTAAAAAGCGAATCTGCCTGTTGGCTGCACACGTTTTCAGACGATATAAGTAGATGTTGAGAATTAGTTTATTAATGTGTCGGCTCAGAAACGCAGAAAATCTGCGTTTCTGGTGATATCATTTAATTTTGCACACTTACTTATCTTCTAGAATAAGATTAAAAAAGGTTGAGATCTAGAACCTGTTTTGAATTTATCGTATGCTGGTTTAGGATGAGTTTTTCACAGCCCCTCCCGACCTTTCCTCATGGGGAGGGGCTGTGATAATATTCATAAACTCGAAAGTTGAGTGTTGAGATATGCCGTCCGGTAATATTTGGGAGACATGCCTTTGTGCGCCTTGAAATATTTCCCGAAAAAAGAAAGATTAGGGAATTTCAGCTCATTGACAATTTCCTTAATAGAAGACTGAGTATGACAAAGCATGCCCACCGTCAAGTTAGAAGTGCAACTCCTCCACCGCCTTCCTCCGTCCTTGGAGCGTAGCGGAAAGGGCGGAGGAAGGCGGTGGAAGCCCGGAATCAGGGTCATCCGGCAATACAAAATAAAAAAGGGAGACCTCTGTCTCCCACGGATTAATTACTTTTGTATTGTCTATGAAGTATAAGCACTTAACCCGTGAGCAAAGGTACGCAATTTACCTGGGACGACAAAATGGTGAGACTCTGGAAATGATTGCTCGTTCCATAGGAGTCCACAAATCAACGGTAAGCCGTGAGATAAAGCGTAACTCCACGCCGAGCGGCAAGTATGTATGGAACAAGGCGCATGACATGGCAGAATCCCGCCGGTGTCATACGCCCGGCAACAGGG
>NZ_NFJG01000062.1:0-24678 GCF_002159755.1 Bacteroides sp. An269 | reverse complement strand
GACGAAGAACAGGAGCGAAAAAGACCAAAAAATCGCCCAAAGCACACACGAAAACGGATACATCAAGCCAAGAAAAACTTTTTGGAGAAATTCAAAACAGCTTCTAAGAGACAGTTCCTAAATCTTGCCCAGGTTTATTTTGTGAATTGTTTTAGAGGATGTTCCGCATTCCCCTATTGCTATACCATCATTGTGGGCATAATTATGGGGCGGAGGCAGCGGACATTGCTTGTCCTTTTCCGGGATAAGATTGTGTCGGCAAAGACAGTTAACTGCGTTGCCAGTCCCAGTACCAGTAGGACTGCAGTCCTACTGGTACTGGGACTGGGCAAGGACTGCAATGCATCTTATCATGCAGTTGATATATGCTGGAATAATGATTAGTCAGATGCAGACATTCTCATTTCTGGACATCCATACACCTTCCTCCACCCGACAAGCCACACCGGCATACACATACCGATTGCATCAAATTACACAGTCCAGCCTTGCACCTGTCCTGACCAACAAGAATTGACAACAGACTGTCTTCACACCTCCAAACCCCTCCTCTGAACCGCTTTTACCATTAGCCCAACATAGAGATTCTTAAATATTTGCCCGCTTGTCTACTTTTTTATGCAATTTTGCTTCCTGTTAATTAAAAATAAATACGTATCTTTGCCTCCAGTTTTCAGACTGGTCAGCAATGAAAAAACGGACAAAACCCACACTAATACTTTATGAATCCTTTATAGTGCCACCTATAAGGGCAAGAATGGTGTGTGCCTTTTCCGAGACCGGCCGTAATCGCACACGACAAGAGAATTATCATCAAATATAATTATATATATGTTTTTCACGTTTTTAGTTGTAGCTATCCTGACAGCCGTTGTGCTGGTGGTAGCGGCACTGACGATTTCAAACCTTATCGCGCCTCACACGTTCAACCCGCAAAAGGGTGAACCATATGAGTGTGGTATCCCGACCCGCGGACAGTCATGGGTACAGTTCAAGGCAGGCTATTACCTGTTTGCCATCTTGTTCCTGATGTTCGACATCGAGACCGTATTCCTCTTCCCGTGGGCGAATGTAGTGACTGAAATCGGTGCCTACGCATTAGTGTGTGTATCATTCTTCTTGTTAGTATTAATTTTGGGCTTGGCATACGCCTGGCGGAAAGGAGCGTTGGAATGGAAATAAAGAAACCGAAAATCCGCTCTATGCAGTATGATGAGTTCAAGAACAACGACTATCTGGAACGCATGGTCCAGCAGTTGAACGATGATGGTGCAGGTGTTATCCTGACCACTTTCGATGACCTGATCAACTGGGGACGAAGCAATTCTGTATGGGGATTGTTGCTGGGAACAAGCTGCTGCGCCATCGAATTCATGGCATTGGGTGCCGCACGTTACGACATGGCACGTTTCGGATTCGAGGTAACACGTAACTCCCCTCGCCAAGCCGATGTACTGGTGGTAATGGGTACCATCACCTATCGTACTGCTCCTGTAATGAAACGTCTGTACGATCAGATGGCAGAGCCCAAGTATGTAGTTGCCGTAGGCGGATGTACCATTTCAGGAGGTCCGTTCATCAAATCCTACAACGTAGTAAACGGTATCGACAAAGTAATTCCTGTCGACGTATACATTCCCGGCTGCCCTCCACGTCCTGAAGCCTTCTATTACGGTTTGATGCAATTGCAACGCAAAATGAAGGTAGAACGCTACCTGGGAGGTGTAAACCGCAAGACCGAAGCAAATGATGAGGTAAACGATAACGAAACAGAAAAGGCGAAAGGAGGTCAGGTATGAAACGTGACGACGTAATGAAGACAATACAAGGAGCAGAAGTGTGTCCGGGAAATGCCGGAGTCATCAAAGTGCCATTAAGCGATTTCCGTCACGTGGCAGAAGGATTGAGAAACGACCCGCAAAGCCCGATGGATTTCTTGCGCGACATTGTAGGCATGGACTGGGGTGAAGAAGGTCTGGGAGCCATCTACTTCATGGAATCGACCGTAACGGGCGATACCATAGCCATCCGCACCGCAACAACCGACCGCCAACAGCCGTTGCTTCCCACCGTAAGCGATTTATGGAAGACTGCCCTCATCAAAGAACGCGAGGTATACGACTTCTTCGGCATCCTGTTTACCGGCCATCCGGACATGCGCCGTCTTTTCTTGCGGGAAGACTGGATAGGCTGGCCGATGCGCAAAGACTACGATATGAAATCAAACCCTTTGCGTTTGGACAATGAAATCAATGCGGATATTACCAAAGAATACCGTCTGCAACGCGACGGAACCCTGCAAGGCATTGCCCACCGTGTGTTCGGTGAAGATGATTTTGTCGTAAGCATGGGTCCCCAACACCCGTCTACACACGGTGCATTACGTATGCGAATCGCGCTTGACGGAGAAGTGGTCAAGAAAGTCGATCCCGTATTGGGATACATCCACCGCGGCATCGAAAAGATGAACGAAAGCCTGACTTATCCGCAGACATTGGGCATGACCGACCGTCTGGACTATCTGAGTGCCCACCAAAGCCGCCACGCACTGTGTACATGTATCGAACAAGCTGCCGGCATCGAAATCTCGGAACGTGCACAATACATCCGCACCATCATGGACGAGCTTCAACGTATCGATTCTCACTTGCTGTTCTATTCTTGTCTGGTATTGGATATGGGTGCCATGACTCCGTTCTTCTACGGATTCCGTGAAAGAGAGATGATACTCGACATCTTCGAGGAAACTACAGGAGGACGTCTGATTCAGCACTATAACGTAATCGGCGGCGTGCAAGATGATATTCACCCCACTTTCTGCCAGAAAGTGAAAGATTTCATCAAGCATCTGCGTAAAGTCATCAAGGACTATCACGATATCTTTACCGGAAACGTCATTGCTGATACCCGTATGAAAGGCGTAGGTATCCTGACCAAAGAAGACGCTATCTCAATGGGATGCACCGGAGGCACAGGACGTGCTACAGGATGGGCAAACGATGTGCGCAAACGTCACCCGTATGCATTGTATGACAAGGTGGATTTCAAGCAAATCACTTACAACGAATGTGATACTTTCGCACGCTACATGGTACGTATGGACGAAATCATGGAATCATGCCGCATCATCGAACAACTGATAGACAACATTCCGGCAGGTGAATTCCGCGTAAAGACCAAACCGATTATCAAGTTGCCGGAAGGTATCTGGACATCGGCAGTAGAGGCAAGCCGTGGCGAATTTGGTGTCGTAATCGAAAGTCATGGTGACAAGACTCCTTACCGTATGCACTTCCGCTCGACAGGATTGCCACTGGTACAGGCGATGGACACACTTTGCCGTGGCTGGAAATTTGCCGACCTGATTGCCATCGGTGCTTCGGTAGACTTCGTTATCCCGGATATCGACCGATGAGAAAGAAGAAACAACGTTCGGCGCAAGCCTATTAAAAATTAAGAATAAACCAATATGAACCAAGCATTTTTAGATTACTATAACCTGCAACCGCTCTTGGCCGCCATCCACTCTTGGCTGTGCGGTATAATGCCGGAAGGTCTTGCCATTTTCCTGGAATGTGTCGTTGTGGGTGTTATTATTTTGGTATTATATGCCGTGCTTGCCATCATCCTTATTTATATGGAACGTAAGGTCTGCGCGGCTTTCCAGTGCCGTATCGGTCCCAACCGTGTAGGTGGCAAAGGAGGTCTGCTGCAAGTTCCGGCAGACGTTATCAAGATTCTGATCAAGGAAGTATTCAAGCTGAAGAATGCCGACCAGTTCCTATACGGTCTGGCTCCTTTCCTTGTGATTCTTGCCTCCATCTTGACGTTCTCCTGCCTGCCTTGGCACAATGGTGGAGAAATTCTGAGTATGAACATCGGCATCTTGTTTGTGCTGGCAGCCTCTTCCATCGGTATCTTGGGCATTTTGCTTGCCGGCTGGAGCAGTAACAGCAAATATACCCTTATCGGTGCCGTGCGAAGCGGTGCAATGCTCATCAGCTACGAAATCTCTATCGGAATCACGGTACTGACCATGGTGATGCTAAGTGGAACAATGGATATCCACGAAATCGTAATGAGTCAAGCCAACGGCTGGAACATTTTCAAGGGACATATCGTAGCCATCGTAGCATTCATCATCTATCTGATTGCAGGTAATGCCGAGGCAAACCGTGGCCCGTTCGACCTTGCCGAAGCAGAACAAGAACTGACAGCTGGATACCATACCGAATATTCGGGTATGCATTTCGGATTCTTTTACTTGGCAGAATACCTGAACCTGTTCATCACATCGGGAATCGCCACTACCCTCTTCCTGGGAGGATGGATGCCGCTACACATTGCCGGTCTTGACGGATTCAACGCTGTAATGGACTACATTCCGGGTATTGTATGGTTCTTGGGAAAAACGTTCTTCGTCGTATTCCTGCTGATGTGGCTGCGTTGGACTTACCCACGTCTGCGTATCGACCAAGTACTGACCTTGGAATGGAAATACATCATGCCGTTGTCATTGCTCGTCATGCTGGTGATGGCTGTATGCAAAGTTTATGGACTCGTTTTTTAATACAGAATTAACATGGAAAGTTTCAGCGACTATATAAAAGGATATGCTTCAGGCTTAAAAAGCTTGCTTATCGGCCTGCGCACTTCGATGAAAGTGTTTTTGGAACCGAAAATTACCGAGCAATATCCTGAAAACCGTCATACGACCCTGCACATCCCCGAACGCCACCGTGCCAAGCTGACGATGATTCACGATGAAGAGAACCATCATCACTGCATCGCGTGCGGACTGTGTCAGATGAATTGCCCGAACGGCACAATCAAACTCACGACAGAAACGCGTGAAGATGCCGACGGAAAGAAGAAAAAAGTATTGGTCAAATATGAGTACAATCTTGGCTCGTGCATGTTTTGCAACTTGTGTGTGAATGCCTGCCCTCATGGTGCCATTGAGTTCACCAACGATTTTGAAAACGCGGTGTTCGAGAAAGACAAGCTCGTCTTGACCCTTAACCACGAAGGTTCAACCCTCGCTAAATAATCAAAATAGAATATGGAAATACTATCATTTCAAAATATCGTATTCTTCGTAGTGGCACTCGCCATTGCAGTGTGCTCGGTACTTGCTGTAACCACAGGCAAACTGTTGCGTGCCGCTACCTACCTGCTGTTTGTTCTCTTCGGAACCGCGGCGATATTCTTTATGCTGGGCTACACGTTCTTGGGTGCTGTCCAGCTGATGGTGTATGCCGGAGGTATCATTGTATTGTATGTATTCTCTATCGCATTGACCCGTTCGGACAAAGACATGAAATACAAAGTAAGCAAAGCCAAGCTATTCAGCCTGCTCACTACCACAGTAGTAGGTGCCGCATTGGTTCTCTTGCTGCTTTTCACCAATGGATTTGCCCTCAACACTATCCCGCTGGGAGAAGAACTTCCCTCACGCGAAGTTGGCTTGGCTCTTGTAGGAACGGATAAATATCAATTTGTATTACCTTTTGAGGTAGTCAGTGTCTTGCTGCTGGCATGTATGATTGGTGGCATCCTGATAGCACGAAAGGAAAAATAAACAGGAGGTTCAATTTATGGAAATACATGTAATACATTACTTGGTCATCAGTACCATCATGATGTTTTGTGGTATTTACGGATTCTTTACCCGCAAAAACCTGCTGGCACTGCTCATCTCCGTCGAGCTTATGCTGAATGCAACGAACATTAACTTTGCCGTATTCAACCGTTATCTTTTTCCAGGAGAACTGGAAGGACATTTCTTCACGTTATTCGGTATTGCCATCGCAGCAGCTGAAACAGCCGTAGCGATAGCCATTATCATCAATGTGTACCGCAACGTGAAACAAGTCCTGACCGATGACATCACCGACATGAAAGGATAACTAAAACAATTATCGATTATGGAATATACAATACTGATACTCGCGCTGCCCGTTCTGAGTTTCCTGATATTGGGACTGACGGGTATGTACATGAAACATCGCGTAGCGGGGCTCATCGGCACATTGTCACTGACAGCTGTTACGATTCTGAGCTACCTCACCGCTTACGAATACTTCACGGCTCCACGCACGGCAGAAGGAGTTTTCCAGACGCTGATGCCTTGGAATATCCAATGGCTACCCTTCAACACCTCGCTGCACATTGACATGGGCATCTTGCTCGACCCAATTTCGGTAATGATGCTGGTTGTCATCTCGACGGTCAGCCTGATGGTGCATATCTACTCATTCGGTTACATGAAAGGAGAAGTGGGATTCCAGCGTTATTATGCATTCTTGTCGCTTTTCTCATTCTCTATGCTGGGATTGGTCCTTGCTACCAACATTTTCCAGATGTACGTGTTCTGGGAGTTAGTGGGTGTTTCTTCTTATTTGCTTATCGGATTCTATTATACGAAACCAGAAGCCATTGCAGCAAGCAAAAAAGCATTCATCGTTACACGTTTTGCCGATTTGGGCTTCCTCATCGGTATTCTGCTTTACGGTTTCTATATGGGAACCTTTACTTTCACTCCCGAACAGGAACAGCTGATGAAATGCGGTATGGTACTGCCGTTAGCCCTCGGACTGATGTTCATTGGTGGTGCTGGTAAGAGTGCCATGTTCCCGTTGCACATCTGGTTGCCCGATGCCATGGAAGGTCCTACACCAGTCAGTGCCCTTATCCATGCTGCTACCATGGTGGTTGCCGGTGTTTACCTGGTAGCCCGCATGTTCCCATTGTTTATCGGCTATGCCCCCGAAACACTACATCTTGTAGCATACGTAGGTGCATTCACAGCTTTCTATGCGGCATCTGTCGCCTGTGTGCAAAGCGATATCAAGCGTGTGCTTGCCTTCTCAACCATTTCTCAAATTGGTTTCATGATGGTAGCACTGGGAGTTTGTACTTCTGCCGACCCGCATGAAGGCGGTTTGGGCTATATGGCTGGTATGTTCCACCTGTTCACTCACGCCATGTTCAAGGCTTTGTTGTTCCTGGGTGCCGGATGTATCATCCATGCCGTACATAGCAACGAAATGTCTACCATGGGCGGTTTGCGCAAGTATATGCCGATTACCCACATCACCTTCCTGATTGCCTGCCTGGCTATTGCAGGTATCCCTCCGTTCTCAGGTTTCTTCTCAAAAGATGAAATCTTGACCGCCTGCTTCCAGTTCAGTCCGGTAATCGGTTGGATTATGACGATTATCGCCGGCATGACAGCATTCTACATGTTCCGTCTGTACTACGGCATCTTCTGGGGAACAGAGAATAAGGAACTGCACGAACATCATACCCCGCACGAAAGTCCGCTGAGCATGACTTTCCCGCTGATGGTACTTGCAGCCATCACTATTGTTTGTGGTTGGATTCTTCCGTTCGGTCACTTTGTTTCAGCTAACGGTCATGCTTACGACATCCACCTGAATACCCAAGTGGCAGTAACCAGCATCGTGGTAGCCCTGATTGCTATCGCACTGGCTACATGGATGTATGCACGCGACAAGCAACCGGTTGCCGATATGCTGGCAAAACGTTTCCCGACGTTGCACCGTGCCGCTTACAAGCGTTTCTACATGGATGAAATCTGGTTGTTCGTAACCAAGAAAATCATTTTCCGCTGCATCTCTACTCCACTTGCCTGGTTCGACCGTCACGTTATCGACCAATTCATGAACTTCATGGCTTGGAGCACCAACGCGGCAGGTGAAGCAGCCCAGCCTATACAGAATGGTAAAATCCAGAGCTATACCATGTGGTTCCTGGGTGGAGTTATAGTATTAACCGTCATGTTATTAGTATTATGAATATATTAAGTCTTTTCGTATTAGTACCTCTGCTGATGCTGTTGGGTTTATGGATAGCCCGCAACCTGAATCAGGTAAGAGGAGTGATGGTAGCCGGATCCAGTATCCTGCTGGTTCTTGCCGCATACCTTACCGTTTCTTATATTGGACTTCGAAACGGGGGTGCAACCGAAGAAATGCTTTTTACCGATAGCATCAGCTGGTATGCCCCATTACACATTGCCTACTCAGTAGGTGTCGACGGTATTTCGGTAGTAATGTTGCTGCTGAGTGCCATCATCGTGTTCACCGGAACATTCGCTTCGTGGAAGCTGAAGCCGCTTACCAAAGAATATTTTATGTGGTTTACTTTATTAAGTACCGGTGTATTCGGATTCTTTATCTCTACCGACCTGTTCACTATGTTCATGTTCTACGAGGTGGCATTGATTCCGATGTACCTGCTTATCGGTGTATGGGGAAGCGGCCGCAAAGAATATTCTGCCATGAAGCTGACCTTGATGTTAATGGGTGGTTCGGCATTCCTGCTGATTGGTATTCTGGGTATCTTCTATGGTGCCGGAGCAGAAACCATGAACGTGATTGAAATCGCCAAACTGAAAATACCGACTGAATTCCAACAGGTATTCTTCCCAATGGTATTTTTGGGATTCGGTGTACTGGGAGCCCTCTTCCCATTCCATACATGGAGCCCTGACGGTCACGCTTCGGCACCGACCGCCGTATCTATGCTCCATGCCGGCGTATTGATGAAACTGGGAGGCTACGGATGCTTCCGTGTGGCAATGTACCTGATGCCTACCGGTATGGCATATTGGGGTGATTTCTTCTTGGTATTGACTACTATCTCGGTTGTTTACGGAGCATTCAGCGCCGTCGTACAGACTGACTTGAAATACATCAATGCCTACTCATCTGTAAGCCACTGCGGCTTGGTATTGTTTGCTTTGCTGATGGCTACCCGTGTCAGCTCGACAGGTGCTATCCTGCAGATGCTGAGCCACGGTTTGATGACAGCCTTGTTCTTTGCCCTCATCGGTATGATTTACGGACGCACACATACCCGTGACATCCGCCAGTTAAGCGGCTTGATGAAAATCATGCCCTTTTTGGCAGTAGGTTATGTGATTGCCGGTCTTGCCAATCTCGGTTTGCCGGGCTTAAGCGGATTTATTGCCGAAATGACCGTCTTTGTCGGTTCATTCCAGCATACAGACCTCTTCCACCGCACCTGTACCATCATCGCTACGATGAGTATCGTCATCACAGCAGTGTACATCCTGCGCGTTGTTGGAAAAATCCTGTATGGAACCTGCAAGAATCCGGAACACCTGAAACTGACAGACGCCACATGGGACGAACGCCTTGCCGTTATCTGCCTTATCGCAGCTGTTGCCGGACTTGGACTTGCTCCGTACTGGGTAAGTGACGTCATCAGCGGAAGTGTCGAACCTATCATTTCACAATTAATACATTAATCAAGACATTATGGATATAAGTGCAATATTTTCCGCCATGCAAGCAGAAATCAGTCTGGCAGTGATACTGATTATCATCTTGCTTGCCGACTTAATACTGAAACAGCCTAACCACAAGGCGTTACAGGGTTTGGCATGCGGACTTTTAGTAGTGCAAATCGCACTGAACATCATGCCGGTCACAGGCGAAGCTTTCGGAGGTATGTTCCGTACGACTCCGATGGCTTCCATCGTCAAGACCGTTCTCACTGTAGGCACCCTGCTGGTATTCATGCAGGCAGACTCATGGATTAATCGCGAAGACACCCGCCACAAATCCGGCGAATTTTATGTGCTTACACTCTCTACCCTGCTGGGTATGTACTATATGGTAAGTGCAGGCAGCTTCCTGCTTTTCTATGTAGGCTTGGAACTTGCCAGCATCCCGATGGCTTGCCTGATAGCCTTCGACAAATACCGGCATCATAGTGCAGAGGCAGGCACCAAGTTTATCTTGAACGCCATGTTCTCATCGGCATTGATGCTATATGGCCTATCGTTGGTTTATGGCACGTGCGGAACCATGTACTTCGATGACCTGCCTGCCTTGCTTACAGGCACTCCGCTGCAAATTATGGCAATGGTCTTTTTCTTCGCCGGTTTGGGCTTCAAGCTGAGTCTGGTACCGTTCCACATGTGGACACCCGATACCTACCAAGGTGCGCCAACTGCCATTACTGCATACCTGTCGGTTATATCGAAAGGTGCAGCAGCATTCGCTTTGATGAGCATTTTGGTCAAAGTATTCGGTCCCATGATTGATAACTGGAGCCTGATGCTGTCGGTAGTTATTGTTGTAACCATCACCATTGCCAACATCTTCGCTATCCTGCAGCACGATCTGAAACGCTTCATGGCATACAGTAGTATCTCACAGGCAGGTTACATTATGCTGGCTGTACTTGGAGCCGACGGACAAGGTATGGCTTCATTGGTTTACTATGTCATCGTGTACATCGTGGCAAATCTTGCCATTTTCGGTGTCATCACTACTGTAGAGCAACATAACGGCGGACGTGTAGACCGCGATGCCTATAACGGCTTCTACAAAACCAACCCGCACCTGAGCTTCATCATGACACTGGCACTCTTCTCGCTAGGAGGTATTCCGCCGTTTGCCGGTTTCTTCTCGAAGTTCTTCGTGTTCGCTTCAGCTTTCCATGCCGGACACTGGCTGGTAGTATTCCTGGCATTGGTCAACACAATCATCTCATTGTATTACTACCTGCTCATCGTGAAAGCGATGTACATTACTCCGAACGACAACCCGCTGCCCACTTTCCGTAGCAGTGGTATGACACGTGCCTGTCTGGTTATCTGCCTGTTGGGTATCGTTCTACTGGGTATCTGCAGCTCAGTTTACAATGTATTGAACGAAATGGCGATGCTATAAATTAGAAAATTCAAATAGCCCAAAGAGCATATATATTTAAGCTCTGCAAATCAGGAAGAGGCAAGGAAACCAATGTGTTTACTTGCCTCTTTTCACACCTGAAAGACACAAGCAAACACAGATTTTTTGCTTATTGCTTATGTGCTTCTCTGTGTTGTCTGTGAATTCATGTATCCTGTGACAACATCAACAAAAAGCATAAATCCATACCACACATTGTATAACAGCTACGCATTCTCCCATCGCAGCCAATTATACAGCAAAAACACAAGCGGTATAAAAGAAATTCGCATTTTTCAAGAAAAAAAAACGACTATTATTTTGTGAATATCAAAAAAAGCCTTACCTTTGCACCCGTTATCGAAAGAGGACGATACACAATCGGAATGTAGCGCAGTTGGTAGCGCACTACGTTCGGGACGTAGGGGTCGGGCGTTCGAGTCGCCTCATTCCGACATAAAGACGAAGATAGAAATAATTCTATCCTCGTCTTTATTTTTTAGACACTTCATGAAGTCCCCTGCCGAAAGCCTGTGTATCAAAATCGTCATAATGGGACTACAAATCGGTCATTTTGCGCCTTTTTGTTTTTTAATACATTCATTTTTCGATATTTCTTTCTATTTTTGTATGGATAATATAAGAACCTTATCAAATTAATACCTTATAAAATGAAAGAAAGAATTTTAGTAACTGGCGGTACGGGCTACATAGGTTCGCATACCGTAGTAGAATTGCAAAACAACGGGTACGATGTAGTGATTGTGGATAACCTGTCAAACTCACGCGCCGATGTGGTGGACAACATTGAAAAAATAACTGGCATCCGCCCCGCTTTCGAACACGTAGACTGTCTGGACTATGCCGCACTGGAAAACGTATTCACGAAATATCCAGGCATAAAAGGAATTATTCACTTCGCTGCCAGCAAAGCCGTAGGCGAGTCTGTACAGAAACCTCTGCTATACTACCGCAACAATATCGTCTCGCTTATCAACCTGTTGGAACTAATGCCACGCCATGGCGTAGAAGGCATCATTTTCTCTTCATCATGCACTGTATACGGCCAACCGGACCATTTACCCGTTACCGAAGAGGCTCCTATCAAGAAAGCTGAATCCCCCTACGGAAATACCAAGCAAATCAATGAAGAAATCATCCGAGACACCATCGCTTCAGGCTCACCCATACACGCCATCCTGCTACGCTACTTCAACCCGATTGGAGCTCATCCGACAGCACTTATCGGCGAACTGCCCAATGGTGTACCGCAAAACCTCATCCCTTACCTGACCCAAACAGCTATCGGCATCCGCGAAAAACTTACTGTATTCGGTGATGACTATAACACACCGGATGGCTCGTGCATCCGCGATTACATCTACGTAGTAGACCTGGCAAAAGCACATGTCACAGCAATGCACCGTATTCTGGACGGCAAGCAGAAAGACACAGTAGAGGTATTCAACATCGGTACTGGAAAAGGCGTTTCTGTATTGGAATTGATTCACGCTTTTGAAGCTTCGACAGGTGTAAAACTGAACTACCAGATAGGCAAACGGCGCGCAGGAGATATCGAACAAGTATGGGCAGACCCGACATACGCCAACAACGAACTAGGCTGGAAGGCAGAAACTTCACTGGAAGACACACTGCGCTCGGCATGGGAATGGCAACTGAAACTGCGTGAGAACGGAATCCAATGATAATTGGATAATGAATAGTTAATAATGCCAATCAGGAGTTAAAATGGAGTTATAAGAAGTTATCACCCGCATAGTGGGCTAGGAGTTAGATGACAATACCTCTTGCATTATTTCAGAAGCAGGACTATTGGCCTTTAATTCCTGAATGAAGTGATAACTTCTGTGAAACATAATTACGTTTAACTCCTGATTCGCATTATTAACTATTAACTGCTTAAAGTTTTACCGAAATCTTCTTTCCCGAATAGCTGACTTTCTTATCAGCCTCTGCGATAACAGTTTCTGCTGTCTGCTTGCCGGGCTGCATCAGTGTGATGCGGAAGTTGCGGCGTTTCAACATCGTAGGATATTCCCCTTTACGGTCTTCAATGGTAAGTGTGCGAGAGGCATCGTCCCAAGAGAAACGAATGGTAGAGAACATGCCTTTTTCGTAATTGTAATTGTCACCTTCGTCTTCGTATAATGTAAACTCACCATCGGCACCTGGATAAATGCAGAGGTCGAGGTTATCCCATTTCTTTTCATCCGAATATTGCACTTCTGGACCTAACGGAAGGATGCTTCCCGCCTTGATGTAAAGCGGAAGGATGTCGACAGGACACTCACGGCTGATTTCCTGTCCGCCTTCTACCGGCTCGTTGGTCCAAAAATCAATCCATTTCGTACCCTTCGGCAGATAAACCTTCATCGGTGCGGACGCTTTAGCAATATCAGGCACGATAGCCACTCCTTTATTGCCTTCTACCTTTTTCGTATAAAGCGGGTCAGTCACAGGACGTACCAAAATATTCTTTCCAAAGAGATATTCGTTGTCCAGCAAAATGGCTTTTCGATCGTGGGCAAAATCCATCACCAACGGACGCATCATCATGCCGTTTTCTTGTACTACTGCACCGTTTAAGCTATATATATAAGGCAGCAGGCGATAACGCAATTCGATAAAACGCTTCTGCACATCGTATGCCCAGTCGCCTTCCTTGCCGAAGAGCCATATTTCATTCATCATGGGCGATGAACAGTGGTTACGCATCAAGGGCATGAAGCATCCCCACTGGAACCAACGTGCATGCAATTCCTGATAAGCAACATTGGTACAATCATTGTTGTACTCCCAACCAAAGAAACCACCTAGATCTGTATTCCAAAATGGAATACCGCAAAGCGTGAAATTCAGTCCGGCAGGAATCTGCTGGCGCAATACATCCCAACTGGATACAACGTCACCACTCCAGCTTAATGCACCATAATGTTGCTGACCCAAATAGCCTGAACGGGTCATCTGGAATACACGTTTTTCATCTGACACACTGCGCTGATGCTCATAAATGCCCCGGTTGTGCACCAAGGGGAAAGCATTGTGGTTCGAGCGGAACGAACCATCGGCAGTCATCAGGTCGAAATCACTCTCTTTGGGATTCAAGTGGTCGGGCTCGGTAGAGTCAGTCCACCACGCATCAATACCCATATTGTGCAAATGACTGAGATAACGCCAATACAAATCGCGTGCGTCTTTATTGAACGGGTCATACGGATGCGCGCCCGACTTGGGAGGCCATGTCTCGAATTTCAGCAAAGCACCCATCTTATCCAACTCCTTGAATTGACCGGTCCACGGTCCGAAGCTTGCCCATACCGAAATCATCAGGTGGGCATGGTTCTTGTGTACATATTCCACCATTTCTTCCGGACTCTTGATACGAGGTTTCGGATATTTCGCTTTCGGGTCTTCTCCGTTGGGCAGATAACGCATGGCTACCGGATCGGCCATTTTATTGATATAACGGGGATTCATAAACTTCATCGCGTTCCAGTTCGAGTCGCATCCCCAATATTGCCAGTCTTGCACAATGCCGTCGAGTGGAATCTCCAGTTTACGGTAACGGTCTAGCACATCGCACAATTCATCGGGGCTTTTATAACGCTCGCGGCATTGCCAATAGCCCATGGTCCACAACGGAAACATGGTTGCCTTTCCTGTTAGGTCACGAACACAAGCGATTACACCGTCCTGCGTACCATCACGATACAGAAAATAATAATCCGAGCAATGCCCTACCTGCGAAGAGAACGAGGTTTCGTAGGGCGTATCGCTGAAATCCGAAATGCCCGGATTGTCCCAGTACACGCCATATCCTTTTTCAGAAGTAAAATAAGGAATGCAGATATTCGTGTTCCCGTTCGATAGATGAATCTGCTGATTCCGATGGTTCATTGCTCCGCTTTGGCGTTGCCCTAATCCATAAATGACTTCTTCAGGTTGGAGGACAAACGACTGACTGACGGTATAAGCGTCTTGCGTAACGTCTTTGCGCGAAATAAAGTTTGTTCCCATTTCCTTTTCTTGTAACAAAGTCTTTCCTTTCCCATCCGCATAAACGACTTTTCCAGTAGTAATATCAAGTGTAACGGTCATATTGGAAGTAGTCATCCGCACTTTGCTCCCGTCCTGCGCATAAGTAATATCTACTTTTTCGGGAGTCTTGATAATGGGATAACTCTTTTTTTCAGGCATCTCTGCCGATGGATACTTCACTACGCGCACGATGGATGGCGCATAAAACACCACTTCTCCATTCAATATAGGCGAAGCAGTCTGAAATTTTACTCCATGTTCGGTCTTCTCATAGGTCTGTGCCCAAGTTGCCATACACGATGCCAGTGCTGCAAACAGAATCAAATTTCGTTTTTTCATGATAAAGCTATTTTCTATATTTTGATTATATAACAACTTCACAAAGATAATCCATTTCATATCTTATATGATGTACCAACGTTGCAAGAAACAATACAAATGTTGAGAACTGCCTTGTTTTTCAATGACAGTCCATAAAAAATCCATCCACAACATACGAAAAAATCATTGCGGATGGATTATAAAAAACTGCCCTCAGTTTATTGCGGGTTCTGTGTCAGATTGCTATTAGTCAACATAATCTTATTAGGTATCGGATACAGATTCCGGTTCGGGTTACTCTTATCATGAGAGAACCATGATTTCGTTGTAAATACACCAAACCGAATCATGTCTTGACGGCGACGTCCTTCTTGACAAAATTCCCATCCTAATTCGTCTAAGAAACGACCATATTTTATATCTTCTCCACCTTCGTGGGTTTCCATATTTTCATCACGGCGTCCATAATCATAACAACTACCTTCTTCCAATTGCTGATCAGTCACAATAGCGTCATTTATGTCCTCGAATGCACGTTTACGAACTTCGGTAACCAACTCCCCAGCACCTGGTTGCCCCGAACGCATCAATGCTTCTGCTTTCATCATCAAAATATCTGCATAGCGGAATAAAGGCCAATCATTACTTAAACGGTTAGTTATCCCTTGAGCATACTCAAACTTACCCCAACGATAGCCATCATCTACATCAGAAGCATCAATAGAAGGCACTGAATTCGTATAAATCAGCGGTCCTTCACCATCGCTTCGTTGCAAGATTTCACCTGAAGCTGTATATTGCTGACCTTGAATATAATTTTGTGCCAGACGAAGGTCATTCGGATGGAAGGTGTCAATGAATTGCGGTATAGCACATACACCTCCCCAAGGCCGTTCAGTAAATTGATAAGTATCTTGGTTTTCCGGAGCCAGTGTGTACATATGGAAATCAAAATCATTCCAGCCGGTTACGTAAATTTCATCAAAAGGCAATGCGAAAATGATTTCTTTTGAATTTTCATTATTCGTAACAAATATATTCTTTTGGTTCGATTCCAAAGCATATTCATTGGAAGAATTAGCAAAATTAATCACTACATCGCATTCGTCTATACACTTTTGCCATTGCGGAGTACCTGACCATACTTCTGCATTCAAATACATTTTAGCGAGCAATGTATGGGCAGCCCATTTATTAAAACGTCCATAATAATATCCACGTGGAGTTTCTGATAACAAATCAATATTCTCTGTCACTTCTTTTATGATAAAGTCGAATACCTCTTTCCGTGTAGACTGTTTAGGTAAAGAAGAATCCTTGAAGTCTGTCACAATAGGCACATTTCCATAAAGGTCTACCAATATATAATAATAAGATGCGCGTAACACTTTCAATTCTGCAATCAAAGGTTCTCTTGTAGCCTCATCCACCGTGATTTCTCCATCCTCTATCTGAGAAAGAATCCGGTTGCAGGTATTAATGCCGTTGTACGTGCGTTCCCAACCCTGCAATACCCCGTCATCTTCTGTAGTCCATGTATGCTCATGCCAACGCTTATAGATATATCCGTCTACCCAACCAATACCCAAACGAGCAGGAATAACATCCTGATCGGCAGACAATTCCTGAGAACGGACAACCCCATTCCATTGCAAAAAAGTTTCACGCCACGGAATATAAGCCGCATTCACCAAATAACTTACTTCCTCTTCGGTTTTGGGGGAATAGTTTTCTGATACCACTTGCCCAAAACTTTCATCTAACAGATTGGTACATGCACTGCTGCTTGCTAAAAGTACAGCCATCAGCCCAATCGAACATAATTTATGATTTATCGTATTTTTCATTGCCGTAAATATTGAAAAAATTAAAACTTAACATTAACTCCGAAAGTAAACGAACGTGATGTCGGATACCGGTCTCGCGTATCATATCCAGGTGTCAGTCCATCGGTGGGAACTTCCGGATCGATACCTTTATAACCTGTAATAGTCAACGCATTCAATACCGAAGCATACAGACGCAAAGACTTTATATATTTCCCAATCTTACCGAAATTATATCCCAAGGTAATATTATCTATTTTCCAGTAATCACCATCCTCTACATAATAGCTGTTAAATTCAGGTTCAACTTCCGGACTTAATGTATGCTTACCAAAAATCAAATCATTGACAGACTTTAAACGGTTTTCTACACGGGAATTCTTCACATTTTCATAGTTCATACGGGCACCGTTGATAATTTGGAAACCAAACGCACCACGCATGGTAATGGCCAAATCAAAATTCTTGTAACGGAAGTTATTGTTCCATCCAGCATAATATTTCGGCAAACCGTTTCCGATAACATGTTTGTCTTCTGGAGCATGAGTGAAATCTTTGTAATTAACTAAATTACCGTTCCGGTCTTCATAAATCCAACGTCCTTCGCTATCCACATCAACAACTTTAAATCCATAAAAATTACCAATACTTTCTCCTACTTGCACCCGATGGGATGATGCCACTTGTCCGGCATATTCTACTGAACCAGTATCGAAATAATCATACTCGGTTTTAAAAATGCTTCCTGAAAGGCTCTCCAACTTGTTCGAGTTGAAAGAGAATGTTGCTGCAGTGCTCCATTCAAAATCTTTTGTCTGTACCGGAATCACATTAACCAGCACTTCGACACCCTGGTTTCTCATCTTACCACCATTAGCGGTAGTTGTATTATATAAGTTCGGAGGAGTGGGCACCGCATAATCATAAATCAGACCGTCCACCAAGCGGTTATAATAATCAATCGTTCCAGATAAACGTCCATTCCAAGAAACCCAGTCAAGACCTATGTTCGTTTCTTTCTTTTCTTCCCAACGCAAATCCGGATTCGGATTAGAAGCTGGAACAATAGTTTGTATCCATGCATTATTCACGTATGCATACGAACCATATTTAAGCATAGCCACTCCTAAAAATGATTTAGCAGGCTGGGAACCTGTCACACCATAACCTATACGAAGCTTCAAATCATCGAATACATTCTGATGTTGCATAAATGATTCTTCTGTGATTCTCCAACCGAATGAAACTGAAGGGAACAATCCCCATGCATTATCAGTCCCCCACAACTGACTTGCACCTTCATAACGCAAGGCGGCCATAAACAAGTAGCGGTTTTTCCATGAATAAGT
This sequence comes from Bacteroides sp. An269, assembly GCF_002159755.1. NCBI lineage: Bacteria > Pseudomonadati > Bacteroidota > Bacteroidia > Bacteroidales > Bacteroidaceae > Bacteroides > Bacteroides sp. An269. Next base: position 6,393 of record NZ_NFJG01000062.1, on the reverse strand, counting down.
AGCACGACCAAAAAAACCAATCAGGTTGGTACGTGTCTTGCTGGAACCTGCCGATGCTTTTCCTTCTTTCAAAGCAGACCCGATACCGATATTGTGCCATCCGCCAAAATAATCGTCTTGGAATCCGTAATTGTCAAAATAAAGATCTTCATAATCAGTTTCATCATACGTATATCCCCCCATGATAGAGAATGTATGTTCATTAATGTTCTTATTATACTGCGCTGTCAATTCCATCAATTTTTCCATTTCTGTAGAAGAACCGACAGAAGACCATCCGTCTTTATGGTCACGCAATGCCGAGATATGATTTTGAGTTTCACTATATCCACGGTTCATGTTCTTTCGGGTATAAGAAAACATGGCAGACAACGTCAAATCCTTAATCGGATTATATGTAATACTTCCATTATAACGTAATTCTGTTCGTTTCACATTTCCTCCTGCTTCATACAGCAAAGCCAATGGATTTTCATATTCGAACTTGTTTACATTTTCATACCACGACCCGTCCTCATTACGTATAGGTTCGGTCGGATTACGGCGTGTAGCTTGTGAATAGACAGCTCCACGAAAACTTCCTCCGCTGGTAGTAGACTCCATTTGGCTTTTTCTTCCGAATACACCAAATTTCAATCTTACCTTATCATCAAACATCCGATGCGTAATTTCGACACGCCCGCGGAAATTCTCAAAATCTGATTTTTTCATGGTTCCCTGAAGGTCTGCATAATTGATATTGGCTATGTAACTGGTTTTCGAATTGCCTCCCATCAAAGAAAGGTTATGCACATGACTGACAGGAGTACGGGTTATTTCGTCTACCCAATCTGTATTATAACCATAATCATAATCCGGATACAATGCGGCAAATTCACGTCCGTCCAGCATATCCAATTTATTTGCCAACATAGATGTACTGATGTATCCACTATAATCTACCGCACAAATATCCCCTCCTTTAGCTTGTTTGGTTGTAATCAAAATCACACCATTCGTACCGCGTGTACCATAAATGGCTGCTGCAGAACCGTCTTTCAACACATCTACGCTTTCTACGTCTTCCGGTGCTACCGTGCTTAAATCACCCGGAACACCATCAATCAATATCAATGGATTTGTATTTGCACCACCAATAGTATTCGTTCCTCTCAAGCGTATCTGCGTTCCTCCTGCCGGGTCACCACTCGGATTGGTAATAGCCAAACCAGCCACTTTACCTTGAATCAATTGACCGACATCTTTGACCGCCCCTTTTACAAAGTCATCTGCCTTCACACTGGCCACCGCACTGGTTACATCTCCCTTACGTTGCGTACCGTAACCGATTACCACCACTTCGTCCAGCAATTCCGTATCTTCGCGCATAGTTATTTGCAAAGTCTTGTTTGCTTGAGCCAATACACGTTCAGGTTTGAAACCGATAAAAGAAACTTCAAGCATAGCCTTCTTTGTTACTTCCAGAGAAAAATTTCCATCCAAATCGGTAATTGTACCGTTTGTAGAACCTTCCTCTTTGATAGAAGCACCAATAACTGGCTCTCCGTTCCTGTCTACTACCTTTCCTGTCACCTTGATTTTTGCTTGCTGCTGTTGCGATTGTATACCATTGCCCAACTGCTCCTTCATGCCGGTATCTAACGGGACAGACAATGAAAATACCGACCCATTCAAACAAAATGTGGCCAAAATAGCCAACATTACACCTTTTGAGTTTTTCATAAAAATAAGATTAAAAAATTAAATTAACAATTATGTTTTCATTGTATAAAATGAATCACTACAAAGGTAATTTGTTTCATGTCATACACAATGCACTTATGTTGCAAGGAATAACATAAATGTTGAAAACCCAAGTATTTTTTCAATGTTTTCTTTTCCGATTCACATATAGAGATGGCCGTACCCCGAATTCTTCCTGAAAACATTTACTAAGATAACTCGATGTACTAAAACCTACCATATCTGCCACTTCGGCTACTGTATAACCCTTTTCCAACAAACGGGCGGCCTGCTTCAGCCGAACGGAACGAATAAAACTAGTTGGTGTTTTTCCTACTATTGCTACCAATTTCCGATATAATCCGGTACGATCCATACAAAGGTCACGGCTCCATGCCTCAACCGAATATGCCGGATTTGTAAGATTCTGTTCCACATAATACAATGCCTTACGGATAAAAGCCTCATCAGATTCCGACAACAAAGCATTCTCCTTATCAGGCAATACCTTTTCCTGCGATTGTCTTTTCCGTTCTCCTTGCTTTTCCAATAAACGACGCATATCCATTAACAGCGCATCCAAATCAAGTGTTTTCTCATCCGCAGGCAAAGGAAGCAATACGCCGTCAGCCAATTGCCCTATCAGATTTTTCAATCCTAAAGTTTCCTGTTTTATTCCCTGCAACCGACGCTTCATACAACCTTCATTCACCGAATAAAGTGCCTCATCCAAAGAAGGCAACATTTTTTCTATAGGAGCCTGCAATTCTTGATTGATGTTTTGCAAAAATATGCCCTTCATTTCGTCCAACTTCTCTTTTTGTTCACGTATCAGAGAACGTTTCTTATAACGTAAATAACCAGTTAACGAACCTACAATTGCCCCTAATGTAGCCAAGACATAAAGTAAGTAAGCCCACGGAGTCTGCCAGAAAGGAGGATTCACCGTAATATGTAATTCAGCATAACACCCTTGCCAATTTTCACCGTTACGTGTTGCACGAACACGAAAACAGTACGTTCCAGGAGGCACATCCGTATAAGTGACATATCCTCGTCCGTCTGAAGAACGCATCTGCAATTCTTTCTCATCTAACCCTTCTAAACAATACCGATAATACGTCTGAGTAGGATTGATATAATTTAAAGCAGAAAACTCCAATGAGAAAAAATTCTGGTCATGTTCCAATACAATCTCTTGCATCTGTGACAAAGGACGTTCCAAAATCACCCTACCATCGTATGCCACTCCTTGCTCTACCCGCTTCCCAAACAAATTAAAGCCGACAAAAAGCGGAATAAAAGGAGACTGCCCTAACACCCGTTTAGAAGAAGAAAGGCTATTGAATCCATTGATGCCCCCCCAATAAATTGTACCGTCAGAAGCTTGAAAGACTGAACGGGAACAAAACTCATTCTCAATAACTCCGTCCAATTGATTGAAATTGGCAAATGAATAACGGTCTGTCCCATCTCTCCCCGAATGAACCGTCAGATAAGAAAGTCCGTTAGCTGTTGCAATCCAAAGCGTAGAATCAGAAGTCGCAATAATTGAACGGATTACATTATTGACCAAACCGTCTGTTGTATAAAATGTACGTTTAGTACCTGTTCTTGGATTCCAGTACACCAACCCATCTTCTTGCCCTATCCAGATATTCTTTTCAGAATCAATTAATACATCATTACAAGGATGTAAAGGCGAAATGTGCAACGAATCGCTTATTGAAATGTTCTTGTGAAATACAGACAAGCCTGTTTTTTTCAATGGAGAAAGTACATTATCAGGAGTATATTCAAATATGCCTTCCGTTGTTTCCACCAATAGCTGATGTTCATCGGTTTCTCTAAAGCCTATAACCTGTAAATCCTCATCATCTGTAACCGGAAATAAAGTCCGTCCGATATTACGGAAACGAAAACGGTCTGGATGATAATAAAGCATACCTCTATTCAACGTACCGACCCACAATCCGCCACGGGCATCATGATAAAGCGTGCTTAATTCAGTCTCTATTTTCCGCCCGTCTACTAACTTCACCGCAGGAATGTAGTGTTTTTGACTTAAATCCGATGAAATAAACCAAAGCCCTTCTGCACAAGTCAGCCACACATTCCCTTCCCCATCGGGCGAAATATCATTTAGCCAATAAGGTACACGAAGCACTTCAGTCCACTTACATGATTCATAATCATAATAAAGCAATGCACCGCCACTTTTCCCGTTACACAATTGATAAAAACCGTCTTGACGTGCCACGGCATATGATGTATTTCCATACCAATCCTCCGGCAAGACATCGCCTAACTTCTTTCGATACATTTCACGCCGGGAAGTCAAATCATAGCAAAACAATGTACCTGAATGATAAAACAAATAAAGTTTTCCCTTGGATACTGCCAAATCATAAAGTGAATCATCCTTTTGTCCTGACAAAGAAGACACTTGATGCAATATACATTTTGCCTGCAAATCCTTGCTATGGATACAAACCAGCTTATCACTTTCTGTCACTACCCAAAGAGTCTTCTCCTCATCCATGAAAAAATCCTTCAATGGTTCATCCACCCCCCATTGCCTCAATAAACTATCCGGACGGGCTAACATCCGCTCTGTGGTGATATCCACCGCCACAAGCATGTACCAATTCTTCATCCATACATGCCCATGCCCGTCTATATATTCATGATGAAAACCAGAATAAGTAGAAAGTTTACAAATATGTTCTGGTCCATAATGCAGGTAAGTGAATCCTGTGCCGTCATACAAATTAAACTGGCCGACCGTAGTTATCAACATGCGTCCATCGGGAAGCTGGGCAATGTTCCTCACTTGATTACCTGATAACCCTTGTGTAGCATCAATTGGTGTGAACACCACGAAAGGCACTTCTGCAAAGACACGTCCTGCTGCGAATGCCATATAGATATATATAATAAGGAGCAAACGCTTCATCCTATTTCTTGTTTTTCTTAGGTTAAGTTACAACAAAGATATATGATTCTTTCTCCATATCCAAACAGATTCTTTCAAATCATACTTTCCCACTCTTGATTTAGCACAAGATTTTCAATAAAAATCCGATTATTCCTCTTTCGAAAGAACACAATAATCGGCTTTCACTTAATTTTGCACCCGATTTAGTTGGAGTAGTATGGCACAATCAAAAGAAATGACTTCGGGGGCTTCCTTACCGTTGATATTCAATTTCACTTTGCCCCTATTATTAGGAAACTTATTACAGCAAACCTACTCGCTGGTAGATGCCGCCATCGTGGGCAAATTCTTAGGCATCAATGCTTTGGCATCGGTAGGAGCCAGCACTTCGGTGGTATTCCTGATACTGGGGTTCTGCAACGGATGCTGCGGAGGCTTCGCTATCCCCGTGGCACAGAAGTTCGGTGCAAGAGATTATGTCACGATGCGCCGTTACGTATCTGTAAGCCTGAAAATAGCCGGAGTCATGTCGGTGGCGATAACCGTCATTACCAGTTTGCTTTGCGCCTTCATCCTACGAAGCATGCAAACTCCTGAAAATATCTTCGAAGGAGCTTATCAATACCTGCTCATCACATTCATCGGTATTCCGTGCACATTCTTCTACAACCTGCTTTCGAGTGTTATCCGGGCTTTGGGAGACAGCAAGACCCCTTTCTGGTTCCTGCTTCTTTCTACCGTATTAAACATATTCCTCGACCTGTTCTGCATTTTGGTATTGGGCTGGGGAGTGGCAGGAGCTTCAATAGCTACGGTAGTATCTCAAGGCGTATCCGCACTCTTATGCTACCTTTATATGAACCGTAAGTTCGAGATATTGCGCACCACAGCTTCCGACCGCCGATTCCGTCCCGAACTTGCCAAGCAACTTTTGTCTATCGGTGTACCGATGGGACTTCAATTCTCCATTACCGCCATTGGCAGTATCATGCTGCAAAGTGCCAACAATGCATTAGGCACGGCGTGCGTTGCGGCATTTACGGCTGCGATGCGTATTAAAATGGTATTTATGTGCGCCCTCGACAGTTTAGGCATGGCGATGGCTACCTATAGCGGACAAAACTACGGAGCAGGCAAACCCGACCGTATCTGGCAAGGAATCAAGTCGGCAGTAGGCATGATGATGATTTACATTATAGCAGTAAACATCATCATCTGGGGTTGGGCAGATAAGATAGCCCTTCTGTTTGTCGACCCGAGCGAAACGGAAATCATTAAAGATACGGCTCTCTTTGTCCATATCAACGTTTCTTTCTTCCCCTTGCTCGGATTGCTGAGTGTTCTTCGCTACAGCATTCAGGGAGCCGGCTATACCAAACTCGCCATGTTTTCGGGGGTATCCGAAATGATAGCCCGTGTGTTGGTCAGCCTCATCGTAGTTCCGGCATTCGGATTCTTAGGTGTATGTTTCGGCGACCCTACCGCATGGCTCTTCGCCTGCCTCTTCCTGATTCCTGCCTTCTCGTATGTTTACCGGCGGCTGAATCTCATCGTGGCGAAAGAGAGAAATTAATTTTTTCACCACAGATTACGCAGATTAAGAAGCTGTTTTGAATTTCTCCAGAAAGTTTTTCTTGGCTTGATGTATCCGTTTTCGTGCGTGCTTTGGGCGATTTTTTGGTCCTTTCCGCTCCTGTTCTTCGTCAGATAGCCCGCTATCTTCCTCATCACAA
>NZ_NFJG01000061.1:0-24976 GCF_002159755.1 Bacteroides sp. An269 | reverse complement strand
ATTGCAACACTAAGTTAAGTGAATCTTCTGACATGGCAAAATACTGGGTAATATATTATTACTCAGTATTTTAAATTTATTTCTAACAATATGTGTTGCGGAATTAAGGGACAAGAAAATCATTGCCGCCTCACAGGTATCCAGCGTGTCGAAAGCATTGCAAGGAACCGTAGCTGGTCTGCAATCGTTCTCTACCAGCGGACAACCGGGTGAAGATGCCAGCATCTACATTCGCGGCGTAGGTTCTGCCAATGCCACCACCACACCGCTGTACGTAGTGGACGGCGTGCCTTACGACGGTGCCTTGTCGTCTATCTCTTCGCAAGACATTGCTTCGGTGACTGTACTGAAGGATGCCGCCGCCGCTTCACTGTATGGTTCACGTGCTGCCAACGGTGTGATTATGATTACTACCAAGCAAGGACAAAACGGTTCGGCTCCTACCATCCAGCTTTCAGCCAAGTATGGTTTTTCGAGTCGCGCCGTACGCGACTACGACCAGTTGAGTACGAACGACTACTTCATGCTGCAATGGGAGGCACTCCGCAACAGCTATATGGACAACGGTCAAAGTGCTGAATCGGCTGCACAGACAGCTTCTTCTATTCTTGCCACTACGGCAACAGGTGGCTTGGGTATCAACCCTTACGGCACACAATATCCCCAACCGGTAGGCACGGATGGCAAAATCGTGGCAGGTGCTACTCCGCTGTGGGATGACAGTTGGGAAGATGCTTTAAGCCAGGATGCCCATTATACTGATATCAGTGCCAGCATCTCGGGTGGTAGCGAACGTACCAAGTATTATTTCTCGCTGGGCTACCTGAACGACCAAGGTGCTTACATCTGTTCGGGCTTCAAGCGTTATAACCTCCGTACCAATATCACGACCGACTTGCGCAAATGGTTGCAGGTAGGACTGAACGTATCGGCTACCCACTCTGTTCAGGATTATCCGAAACAAGACGATACGGCTATCGGAAACATCGTACTGGCCGCCCGCAGTATTCCGTCGTTTTATCCTGTGTATGAACGTGACTTGACCACCGGCGAATATTTGCTGGATGAAAATGGCAACCGTATTTACGATTACGGAAACTACCGCAAAGGTTCGTACAACGGTTATAACTTCGCGCAATCCATGTTGTACGACAAAAAAGAATACAAGCGCGATGCGGCTTCGATACGCGGTTATCTGCAAATCACTCCCCTTGAAGGATTGAGCTACAAAATGTCGCTCAACATCGACTACAACAGCCGCTTCGCACATTTTTACGACAATCCCACTTACGGCAAAGAACCATTGACCGGTGGAGTGGAGAAGGAAAACGTGCGTACAACGGGACTTACTTATAATAATGTCATCAACTGGAACCATACGTTCAACGAAAATCACGACGTACGCCTGATGGCTGGTCAGGAATATTACGAATACAACACGTCCAATTTTGGAGGTTCCCGTACCGGTGTCATTACCGACGGTTACTACGAACCCGATGTAGCTTCTACACTGAGTTCTTTCTATGGCAACAGCGACCAATACAAATTGTTGAGCTTCTTCGGCAGTGCGGAATATTCGTACCAAAGCAAGTATTTCGTATCGGCATCGGTACGTACCGACGGCTCGTCACGTTTCCACCCCGACCACCGCTGGGGAACATTCTGGTCGTTTGGCGGTTCGTGGAAGATTTCACGTGAAAAATTCCTTGAAGAGGCTGCAAACGACTGGCTGACCAACCTGACCCTCCGTGCCAGCTACGGTGCACAGGGTAACGACAATGTGGGTTATTATGCCTATAAGGCACTGTATGAAATAGGCAGTTCATTCGGCGAATCTACCTTGCACGCTTCACGTCTGGAAACACCGGAACTGAGTTGGGAAACCAATCTGAACCTGAACGTGGGACTTGACTTCGGTTTCTGGAGCAACCGCCTCAACGGAACCATCGAATTTTTCCAACGTGCATCTAAAGATCTGCTCTTCGCACGCGACCTCGTTCCGTCGGGAGGATTTTCCAGCATTGATGCCAACATCGGTAAACTGAAAAACTATGGTTGGGAATTTACCATTAACGGTACGCCTGTACTGACCAAAGACTGGACGTGGAAACTCAGTGTCAACGCTACGACATACAAGAACGAAATCGTTGAATTGCCTACTGACGTGATGTGGCAAAGCACCAAGAAATGGGTGAAAGGTGGCTCGCTGTACGACTTCTGGTTGTATGAATGGGCAGGTGTGAATCCGGAAAACGGTAATCCGCAATGGTATTATACCGATACCGACGGAAGCCGGAAAATCACCGAAGACTATTCCAGCCTGACTTCGGACGACAAGGTGAAGGTGGGCAGTTCGTTGCCGAAAGTAAGCGGTGGTTTCCAGTCAGACCTGACCTGGAGAGACCTTTCACTCTCGATGTTGTTCTCATACGCTATCGGCGGCAAGCTGTATAACAACGACTACAAAAGCATGATCAGCGTATCGGGAGGAAACGGTTCTACCTTAAGCAAGGATATGCTCAACCGGTGGACACCTGAAAACCGCTATACCGACATCCCGCGTCTGTCGTACGACCAGACCAGCTACTTCACCAGCAGTTCCAGCCGCTGGTTGGTAAACCGTTCGTTCTTGCGCCTGAAAACCGTTACATTATCGTATAACCTGCCAGAGAAATGGCTGCACTATGCCACTATCAAGCAGGCAAGCATCTTCCTGCAGGGCGAAAACCTGCTGACTTTCTGCCACCAGCAGGGACTTGACCCCGAACAGCCTATTAATGGTATGGTTTCATACCGTTATCCGGCAATGAAGACATTCTCTTTCGGTATCAATGTAACACTTTAAAAAACACTTTTAAACTATGAAACTGAATTTTAAGACTATATGCTTTGGGGCACTGGCTGCCTGCACCTTTACAGCCTGCGACCTGGATACGGCTCCCACGACTTCACTCGATGCAGATGCCGTTTACAAAAACACAGAAAATGCCGACCGTGTGATGCGTGGCGTATGGAACTATATTTTCAATAGCGGTTCAACGTATGCTTCCATCGGCTATGGTGCCATCATGATGAACGATGACTTTGCCGGTTCGGACGTAGTGCGTACCACCAGTTACGGATATTCATCCAGCTATAACCTGACAAACGGCTATGGACGCGGCGAAATCAATGACGTGATGTGGGACATGGTATACGACCCCATCAACAACTGCAATGCCGTATTGGCAAACATTGATAACATCGAAGGCGAACAAACAGAGAAAGACCGTATCAAGGGACAGGCTTACGCTACACGTGGTTTCCTTTACATGCTGTTGGCAAGCCACTATTCTTTCGCCATCGACAAAGACCCTAATGCCGTATGTGTACCCATCTACACCGAGCCTACCAGTTACGATATGGCAGTAACCGGAAAACCCGCATCCAGCGTATCGGAAGTATATGCGCAGGCACTTGCCGACCTGAAAGCCGGATATGATTTGATTCCGACGGATTATAACCGTGGAAGTAACGCGACCGACCAGTATAAAATAGACCATACAGTAGTAGCAGGCTTGCTGGCACGTACCAGCCTGTACGCCCGCGAATGGCAGGAAGCCTACAATTATGCCGATGAGGCCATGAACCTGAAAAACCGTTACCTGATGAATGAAACGGAATACAAGAGCGGATTCAACAATGCCTTAAATCAGGAATGGATGTGGGGTTACTCATGTACTATTGACGACAACCTTCCCGCCTATAACTTTCATTTCAAAGATAGCACGACACCAGGAAGCGGTTACTCTTGCCTGAATGTAGACCCTTATTTCAAAGAACTGTTTGATGATAATGATTACCGTAAAGGAATGTTCTTTTGGGGGCCCAATGCCGGATACGGTGAATGGACCATGCTGAGTTCGAAGTTCAAATTCGCCGATGTCGACAATATGCTTGCCGACATTGTGATGATGCGTGTAGCCGAAATGTACCTTATCAAGGCAGAAGCTGCAGCACACCTGCCGGGAAAAACCAGTGAGGCACAAAGCCTGTTGAAAGAACTGCGCGACGCACGTATGAAACCGGGCTATACCGCAGCCGAAATTACAGCTACAGGTGATGACCTCCTGAAAGAAATCTGGCTGGAACGCCGCAAGGAATTGTGGGGGGAAGGATTTGCACTGACTGATATCATCCGCAACCAGCAACCGGTGGAGCGTAAGGCATGGCAACACTTCGTAGAATGTACTTATAACGAACATGAAGATGGAAGCGTAACCGACAAGACACCTATCGTAACCGAAACCGGAGATGTCATCTTTGCCGATGATAAAGACGAGGCTTACCAAAGCAAATATTGCGTTATCCTGCAAGGACACTCTACCGTGAAGCTTCCCGACGGAACAGATTTTGTTCCGAACAGCAAGTACTACTTGTTCCGTATCACTGAACAGGAAGAGCTGCAAAACCTGAATCTGTACAACGACCATCCGAAACTGGATATTTACAGATAATCTGGCAAACGGAAGGAAGGCATAAATACTCTTCAATGCCAGCCAGACAAATAAAAAGAGATGTTTCATACGGAGCATCTCTTTTTATTTTACTACTTTTGCAAACGAAAACCATCCTAATGAAACTTTACCCCATGAAGATACGAACCATCGACTTAGGAGAGAGACCCGTAGTGCTGGCTCCTATGGAAGACGTGACCGACCCCGCATTCCGCCTGCTCTGCAAAGAGTTTGGTGCCGATATGGTATATACCGAATTTGTATCGAGCGATGCCTTGATACGTTCGGTAGACAAGACGATGACGAAACTCAACATCAGTGCCGCCGAACGCCCCGTAGCCATTCAAATATATGGCAAGGATACCGATACAATGGTAGAAGCGGCACGCATCGTTGAACAGGCTCACCCCGACATCCTCGACTTAAACTTCGGTTGCCCGGTAAAGCGGGTGGCTGGTAAAGGGGCAGGGGCAGGCATGCTTCAGAATATCCCCAAAATGCTGGAGATAACCCGTGCCGTAGTGAATGCGGTGCAGATTCCTGTTACGGTAAAAACCCGCCTGGGATGGGACGAGAACCACAAAGTCATCGTAGAACTTGCCGAACAGTTGCAGGATTGCGGCATCGAGGCATTGACCATACACGGGCGTACCCGTGCACAGATGTACACCGGCGAAGCCGACTGGACCCTGATAGGTGAGGTAAAAAATAATCCGCGTATGCGCATTCCTATCATCGGGAACGGTGACATCACTACTCCCCAACGTGCAAAAGAATGTTTCGACCGCTACGGTGTGGATGCCATTATGATAGGCCGTGCCAGTTTCGGACGCCCGTGGATATTCAAGGAAGTGAAGCATTATCTGGAAACGGGCGAAGAACTTCCTCCACTTTCTTTCCGCTGGAAGCTGGACGTATTACGCCGTGAGGTACAAGACAGCATCAACCTGCTCGACGAGCGCCGGGGCATCCTCCACGTACGCCGTCACCTGGCAGCTTCTCCTTTATTTAAAGGTATTCCCAATTTCCGCGAAACCCGTATCGCTATGCTCCGTGCCGAAACCCAAGTGGAGCTTTATGCGATACTGGACCATATCGAAACAATATTGGAAGAACAAGCGAACCTGCAACAAACCTATGGACATGAATAACATGAAAACAACTTACAAGAAAAGCTTACAACTATTATTTCACCTGACGGGCATCGCCTGTCTGCTCCTTGCGCTGGTTTCTTGCGAAAAAGACTCATCCGCCCCCGCAAGCGACACAATAGACTATTCGGACAACCGATGCTGGTTCGAGAATAAGCAAGACGCTACGGGAAAAGACGTAGACCTGTTTTATGTAGTCCCGACCTGCATTTGGGACTATACCGACTCGTTGGGGCAAACCCGGCACCACATGGACATCTTCAATACGGAACAACGTGCCTTGACAGACCCTTCCATCCAATTGGCTAAAAGCGTATTGGCAGATAGCTGCAACTTCTTCTCTCCTTATTACCGCCAGATTTCGATGGACAGCTGGCTCACCTTGGACACGGCACTCATCGAAGAGCGTTTCAAGCTGGCTTATCAAGACGTGGCGGACGCTTTCCATTATTATATGGAGCACGACAACCAAGGGAAACCGTTCATCCTTGCGGGACACAGCCAAGGAGCCAAGGCGGTTATCGAACTCCTGAAACGGGAAATGACACCCGACAGCAGCCGGAAGCTCATCGCCACTTACGCTATCGGCTATACCGTGACACCGGAAGAACTTGCCGGTTATTCTACCTTGCACCCTGCACAAGACTCCATAGATACGGGCGTGCTCATCGGATTCAATAGCGTAACCCGTCCCGATGCCGTATCGCCTTTGTTCCGAGACAATGTGGTGTGCATCAATCCTGTCAACTGGCGCACCGATGCTACCCCAGCTACCTCTTACCAAGGATTTACCGTCGCGCAAGACACTACGATTCATACACTTATCGTGACGGGCATCGATGAAGAGCAGTATTTCATCCCCAGCGTGGCAGCCCTTTTGCCTAAAGGAAACCTGCACGTACAAGAGTTCAACCTTTATAACGAAGACCTGCGCAAGAACGTATTGCAACGCATCCGGGCATTCCGTCAGGCACAGTAATGCATTTCCCTATGAAAAGAGATGAATACCCTTTTACTGCTCCCGTACATAGACTTTCTTTTCCACTCCTACTCCTGTCACCGTAACCTTTTTCCAGTGCAAAGGCAAAACCGAAGGCAACTGTATAATGCCTTCTTCGGTTACTTGAAGCCCACAAAATCCATTCAGCACGGCTTGAAGCAAGCCTCCTGCTCCAGTCATGAAATAAGGGTTGTTGCTTGAAGGTGTTTCAGACAGTACCCCGAAAGGAGGACGCCAGTTAGGCTGATAACAACGGCAGAACATTTCATAGGCTTTTGCCGCATTGCCCATTCGTGCATATTGTACACAAAAAACGGCATACGACATCATTGGACCATCGCGCTGGTCAATGCGTTCAGCATAATAGGCAAGGTCTTTTTGCTGCTGCCTGACATCGGTGATTTTTCCCAACGGGTAAGCCAGCAGGTTGACATCTGCCTGTTTGATGGTTTCACCTTGATACGTGGCATGTTCACGCGTAACTCCATCTTCAAACTGCAAGATACGCAAACCACGGCTCACTTTACCCCATACAGAAGGTACTTGCTCACCACATACCCATCCGGCACGGGAAGCATAGTCTAATACCAACGAGGCGGAAGCGTTGGTAAAGGCATTATCGGTTACACCATTGGCATATTCATCTGCTCCAGTTACCCCGACAATCGAATAGGAACCGTCGGCATTACATACCGAACGACTTACCCAAAACTCTGCTATCTCTTTCAGCAACGGAAAACCTTCACGCTTCAGCCAGACAGAATCACGGGTCACACAATAATAATTCCAGCAAGCAATGCCCACATCTGCTGTAATATGATGTTCGAATGCCCCGGTCAGGGCAAATGTCGGTGTCGCCTCTTCGCCCGTATCGTCGCTTTCCCACGGATACATTGTTCCCTTATATCCGTATGCCATTGCTTTCCGGCGTGCAGGCTCTTTTCGGTCTGCACGATAATCAAGCATCGACCGTGCCATATCGGGTTGCAGCAAAAGCATCGGAGGATACATCCAAAGTTCAGTATCCCAAAAGATATGTCCATTGTAACCTTGCGAAGAAAGTCCCATCGGTGGAATACTCAACCGGCTTCCGGCACGGCAGGATGCATATAAATTGAACAAGGCGAAACGTACCAACCGCTGGGCATCATCATCTCCTTCGATACGAATATCGCTTTGCCACAAGGTATTCCATAACCGTTCATGTGCCTGTATCAATTGCGTCTTTCCTTTGTGAACAGCGTATACCACCTGGCGTTCGGCTTCATTATAAGGATCAGTAAAGTCTCGTGACGAACAAATACTGCCTACCAACGAGAACGAAAGTGTTTCACCTTTTTTCAGAGGCAACATAAAAAACAGCTCACCGGTTGCTTTATCAAACGAAGGTTTCCATTGTTCAGCACCGTCGAACATAAAAGTCGATGCCGCTGCTACCTGCCTGTACTTTCTTGCAGAAACGGCTTCTGCCTCCAACAGATACAAGCGTGTACCATCGGCATCCAGTTCGCGATAGCGTACGGTATCTGCAGCATAATCATCGGGCACATTCATACCGTTCCGTATCTCCAGCACTACATCCGCCAGTGCTTTCACCTGCACCGATACCAATCCAGCGTATGGAAGGTTTCGCAAAGCACGTAATCCAGACACTACTTGCACTTTCCGTCCTGCCTCAAATGTTGTGCGGTGCACTGCCCGGCGCATATCTACCGTCTGCTCCCAAGCCTTAATACAGGTAGTATCTATTATCATGCCATCTATTTTCATCTGTATTCCAAAAGGATTGATTCCTTTCATCACCCGGCTCACCACACCTGGAGCAGCTGCATCAAACACATGATTCAGCACTACCTGCCCTATGCGGAAAGGTTCTTTATCCGGCAAAATGCCAATACATCCGCTTGCCATCGGAGCCGAAGCATACGAAGCATGCAAATCTGTAGCCCGTACCTGCCACAAGGCATCGTTTTCTACACTTGCTTTCATTATATTCCAGTTGAATATACACGACAAAGCTATACCTAACCAACGTAGATTCATAATATTTAGCAACTGAAGTTATTACAACAAAATGATTGAAAACAAAAAGACACGAAGACGCACTGTTTTTTCACGTTACATTTTCCTGTGTCTCCGTGTCTTTTTATTCATTGGTATATGTTCAAGAATCAAATTCGCTCCAATCGGTAAGCCGCATGTCGCCTTTCTTCAAGAATACCTGGTGCATACCCAGAGCAGCAGAAAGACTATGACAAGTCTGTCCTTTGGTAGAAATCTTCAGGTAATCCCATAGAAGTTGTTTGTAATCGGGGTGTGCACAGTTTTCAATGACAGCCTGTGCACGTTCCATCGGGCTTTTTCCGCGCAAGTCAGCAATTCCCTGTTCGGTAATGATGACATTAACCGAATGTTCGCTATGATCCAAATGCGACACCATGGGCACAATAGAACTGATACACCCGCCCTTGGCAGTAGAAGGACATGAGAATATGGAAATGTAAGCACTGCGGGTGAAATCGCCTGAGCCACCGATACCGTTCATCATCTTCGTGCCGCAAATGTGGGTAGAGTTCACGTTACCGTAGATGTCGGCTTCGATGGCGGTATTCATCGAGATGACTCCGATGCGGCGGATTACTTCGGGACAGTTGGATATCTCGGACGGACGAAGCACCAGCTTGTGGGCAAAGAAGTCCATGTTTTCGTAAATGTCTTCCAGGCAATCATTTGTTACACTGAGCGAACAGGTACTTCCGAACTTGATACGTCCCTCTTTAATAAGGGTAATGACCGAATTCTGGATAACTTCAGTATACATTTCGAAAGGAGGGATACTCGAATCACGGCCTAAGGCGCTCAATACAGCATTGGCTATGTTGCCTACTCCCGATTGCAGAGGCAGAAACGTAGAAGGAATAATGCCCCGTTTCATATCTGCCGAAAGGAAATCGGCAACGTTTTGCCCGATTTTATCCGTTACCGGATCGGGGGCACTGAATCCGCGTGCTTCGTCGGGAATGTCTACTTCTACCACTCCCACGATTTTTTGAGGATCTACCTGAATGTAAGGAAGTCCGATACGGTCACTGGGACGTACGATGGGAATCGGACGACGGTAGGGAGGACGCTCCATTTCGTACAAGTCGTGCATACCAATGATGCGTTTACTGTGTGCAGCGTTCAGTTCAATAATGACCCGGTCGGCAAGACGAGCGATGGTAGGTGTAATGCCTACGCCGGCAGTAAGGTAAATACGTCCGTCATCAGTCAATTCACAAGCTTCCACAATGGCAGTAGTGACATGTCCCAAAAAACCGGACCGTAAGCGTTGAGCCACTTGCGAAAGATGAATGTCGGTGTAATTGATTTCTCCATTGTTCACCGCTTTGCGGAAATCGGTGTTGGTGGTATAAGGGGCACGGAACTTGATAGCATGTGCCCGTGTCAATACCCCATCACACGAGTCGCCTGTTGAGGCTCCTGTGATGATTCCAATGCGGAACTCTTCACCCCGCGCATGTTTTTCTTCGGCTTGTTTAGCGAGTTCGGCCGTAACGGCTTTGGGACTTCCTGCCGGAGTAAAGCCGCTAAGAGCTATGATTTCACCGTTTTGTATCAGGCTGGCAGCTTCTGCCGCCGTCATTCTGTTGTAGTTCATAGTGTTCAGGTATTAAAAATATGTATTAGTATTTCCGTTTGAATATCTCCGAATAAATGAATGCTTTCCGTGCTTCCGAAGGAGTACGGAACCGAATGCCAGACCGGGGCTGGCAAGAAAAGTCTGACGAAACAGGAGGTGGTGTATTCCGTGGTTTTGAGACACGGCGTGCCGGCTTAATGAGCTGTGCCGGTTGTACTTTCTCTACAACATTTTCTGCTTCCTCTACAGATTCTATAGGAAATGGAACCGTCGTTTTCGGTTGTTTGGACGGCCGTTTCTTAGGTTCCTTTGTCGCTTGCTTATAAATGGCAATGGCAATAATGGCAAGTATGATAAGGAAATTCGACATATTCGTATTATTAAAAAAGGATTTTGCCAAAGATAGTAATTTTTCACCGAAGAATCATAAGAACTGTTTGCTTATTGTGCGATACGGAATAGAATTATTATCTTTGCACCCGTTTTGGGTATGTATTATGATAGGAAAGTGAGTCACAGGTGGGCAGAAATGCGGGAAATGGGTAACAAAGGTTCTGTTTTTGTGTATTTCAATCTGTCTTGATGACTTTGAATTTGTTAATAATTAATAATGCATGGAGAAATGGCCGATAATTTTGTCATCCATTCCCGCCGTGCTTAGAATCTATAATATAAATAATTAATCGTATGACAAACCAGATTGCGGGAACGGACTTTAAATCCGCGACCGGAAAAGAAACAAAAAAATTGTTTATCGAGACCTACGGATGCCAGATGAACGTAGCTGATAGTGAAGTGGTGGCTTCCATTATGCAGATGGCCGGATACACGCCTTGCGACACACTGGATGAAGCCGATGCTGTGTTTATGAACACATGTTCCATCCGCGACAATGCCGAACAGAAAATCCTAAACCGGCTGGAGTTTTTCCATGCCTTGCGGAAGAAGCGTAAACACCTTATTGTAGGTGTGTTGGGCTGTATGGCTGAACGGGTGAAAGAAGACTTGATAACTAATCACCACGTCGATTTAGTGGCAGGACCAGACGCTTACCTCGCTTTGCCTGACCTGATTGCTTCGGTAGAAGCAGGAGAGAAAGCTATCAATGTGGAACTTTCTACTACCGAGACATATCGCGATGTGATACCTTCACGCATTTGTGGCAACCGCATCTCAGGATACGTATCGATTATGCGCGGATGCAATAACTTCTGTCATTACTGCATTGTTCCTTATACCCGCGGACGTGAGCGGAGCCGTGATGTGGCAAGCATCCTGAATGAAGTGAATGACCTTCGACAGAAAGGTTATAAGGAAGTGACCTTATTGGGACAAAACGTAAACTCGTACCGTTTCGAGCAGGAAGACGGCAGCGTTATTACTTTTCCAATACTATTGCGCACAGTGGCAGAGGCGATACCTGATATGCGTGTCCGTTTTACCACATCACATCCCAAGGATATGAGCGACGAGACACTTCACGTAATAGCCGAAGTGCCCAATGTGTGCAAACATATCCATCTTCCTGTGCAGAGCGGCAGTTCACGTATTCTGAAACTGATGAACCGGAAATATACCCGTGAATGGTATTTGGAACGGGTAGCAGCCATCCGACGCATCATTCCAGATTGCGGACTGAGTACTGACATTTTCTCCGGTTTTCATTCGGAAACGGAAGAAGATCACCAGATGAGCCTTTCGCTGATGCGCGAATGTGCCTACGATTCTGCTTTTATGTTCAAGTATTCGGAACGTCCCGGCACATATGCCTCGAAACATTTGCCCGATGATATACCCGAAGAGGTAAAAATCCGCCGGCTGAATGAGCTGATAGAACTTCAGAACCAACTTTCGGCAGAAAGCAATGCAAAAGATGTAGGCAAGACATTCGAAGTATTGGTAGAAGGAATTTCCAAACGGTCGAAAGAGCAATTGTTCGGACGGACGGAACAGAACAAAGTCGTAGTGTTCGACCGTGGCATGCATCGGATAGGAGATTTCGTAAAAGTCCGTATTACCGACTCAAGTTCGGCTACACTCAAAGGAATAGAAGTGGTTTGAGAAAAAGCAGAACACTACATTTAATAAAGTAATATAAATAAGAACCTAACTAAAAATAAACCAAACGAACAATGAAAAAAAGAATGACACTCAGTTGGCTGTTTGCCCTTTTGTGCTGTTTGCCGATATTTGCCCAAATGCAAGACCCGGTACAGTTCAAAGCTGAATGGAAAAATCTTTCGGCCACAGAAGCCGAAATTGTCTTTACAGGTACAATCGATGCCGGCTGGCATGTATATTCTACCAACCTTGAAGAAGGAGGACCCACTTCTGCGACATTTAATGTAGACGAAATAGTTGGAGCAGAACTGGTGGGCAAACTCATTCCTGGTAATGGAGAAATAGAGCAGATTGACCCGATATTCAACATGCAAGTGCGTTATTTTGAAGGAACGGCAAAGTTTACTCAAAAGGTGAGACTTACAGGAGGTGACTATACTGTAAAAGGTTACTTGGAATACGGAGCCTGCAACGATGAAAACTGCCTGCCTCCTACCGCTGTTGACTTCTCATACAGTGGAAAACTTGATGCACCTTCGGCAAACGCACCGGTAAAGAGCGACGTGGTACCTGTCTCGTCTGCTCCTGCCGATACAACTTCAGTAGCATCAGCCGATGTTCCAGCTCCTTCTGCACAGCTGAAAGGAACGACAGACTACTGGAAGCCGGTTATTAAGGAATTATCCGAGTTCGGCGAGACCCAGCAACAGGATACGCATTCGTGGGTATACATCTTCTTCGCCGGATTCATCGGCGGGCTGCTCGCCTTGTTCACTCCCTGTGTATGGCCTATCATTCCGATGACGGTCAGCTTCTTCCTGAAACGCTCGAAAGACAAGAAAAAAGGCATCCGCGACGCGTGGACATACGGTGCGTCTATTGTAGTAATTTACGTGGCATTAGGGCTTGCCATTACATTGATATTCGGCGCAAGTGCACTGAATGCCTTATCGACCAATGCCATCTTCAATATTTTCTTCTTCCTGATGCTGGTGGTATTTGCCGCTTCGTTCTTCGGCGCGTTCGAAATCACCTTGCCTTCGAAGTGGAGCAATGCGGTTGACAGCAAAGCAGAATCCACAACAGGTTTGCTTAGCATTTTCCTGATGGCATTTACCTTGTCGCTGGTATCCTTCTCTTGCACCGGACCGATTATCGGTTTCCTGTTGGTAGAGGTATCTACTACGGGCAGTATTATCGCCCCGGCATTGGGCATGTTGGGCTTTGCCATAGCGCTTGCCTTGCCGTTTACACTCTTTGCGATGTTCCCCTCGTGGCTCAAGTCGATGCCGAAGTCGGGAGGCTGGATGAACGTTATCAAGGTAGTCTTGGGCTTCCTCGAACTGGCTTTTGCTCTCAAGTTCCTTTCGGTGGCAGACTTGGCATACGGTTGGCGCCTGCTGGACCGCGAGACTTTCCTTGCCCTGTGGATTGTCATCTTCGGACTGCTGGGCATGTACCTGTTGGGTAAAATCAAGTTCCCGCACGATGATGATAGCAACAAAGTAGGTGTAGGTCGTTTTTTCCTTGCGCTTATATCTCTCGCCTTTGCTGTCTATATGATACCAGGACTATGGGGAGCACCCTTAAAAGCTGTAAGTGCCTTTGCACCTCCCATGCAGACGCAAGACTTCAATCTTTACAAGAATGAAGTACACGCCAAATTCATGGATTTCGATGCCGGCATGGAATATGCACGCCAACAAGGCAAACCGGTAATGATAGACTTCACGGGATACGGATGTGTGAACTGCCGTAAGATGGAACTTGCAGTATGGACAGACCCGCAAGTAAGTAAGCTTCTTACCGAAGATTACGTGCTGATTACACTCTATGTAGACGAAAAGACCAAGTTGCCCGAACCTATCAAGGTAATGGAAAACGGCAAGGAACGCACGCTTCGTACTGTAGGTGATAAGTGGAGTTACCTGCAACGGTCTAAGTTTGGTGCCAATGCCCAGCCATTCTATGTCTTGTTAGACAATGAAGGCAATCCGCTCAACAAGTCGTATTCGTACGACGAGGATGTAGCAAAATACATTGATTTCCTTCAGACAGGACTGAAGAACTACAAGAAATAAAAACAGACGCCTGTTGTTTGATGTAGGTTTCATCAACAACAGGCGTCTTCTTATCAGGACACCATGCCTCATTTATCCAGACCAAACTTTTTCCTGTAATAGGATTGTGCAGTATAAAGTGCCGCAACAGGATTATTTCCAGTCACCCGGTCTTTGGTTACAAGCGTAGTGACATACGCCCTTCTCAACCCAGCAATTTGTCCAGCTCGTCCATATCAACATCTTCCAAACTCATACCTTCGCCTTGTTCGATAGATTCCTTGATTTGCGCTTGCACGACTTGCGCGTCTTGTGTCAGTTCTTCGCAATCTACATAATCAGACAAGTCTGCTTCTGCATCGCGAGGAAGTCCTTCTTCTGTAAAAGTTGCCTCATATTTTTCCAATGCACTTTTGTAAGCTTTCAATTCTTTGGTTTTCTTTTTCACATTTTTGATGTCATCCGCTGAAAGAGCTGCTCCAACTGCCAAACCTGCAGCAGCTCCTATCCAAGCACCTTTTTTCCCTCCGAATTTCTTCCCAAGCAAACCTCCTGCAGCTGCACCGCCTCCTATTTTCAACAAGATAAGACCACCCGATTTTAAAGCCGCATTCGTCAGTTTCTTTGCCGTTTCCGGATGGCATATCTTTCCGTCTTGGTCATACACGAGGTAATGATATTGTATGCTTCCGTCCTCGTATCGCAGCGTATCACCATTTTCATTCAGTATGGTCAGTTTCTTTACTTCGAAGGATGGAGCTTTATCTAAGAATGTTTTCGCATTGATAGTGTCGCCCGATTGTTCATCGGTTTTCTCAGATGATTCAGTTGTACCATTTACTTGGTCTAAGACTTCGTTCGTTTTTTCCAATCCTTTGTTTAACTTGTTTAACCATTTTTGTGCCGATACTCCTTGCACCAAAAAGAGTGCCATTACTGCCATAAACAGGCTTCTCATAAATAAACAGTGTTTCATAATTTGATTTATTAAAGATTAGTTAATTCTTGGTATACATTTTCATACGGACTTGTCGGTGTGTGAAGTCTCCTTCGGCTTGCAACATCACGTCTTGCATGTTCCGGTATTCTATTTTTGTTTTTCCATCGTTTTGCGGACGGAAAAAGATACCGGCAGGCAGTTGGGCACGGTTGAATTCCAATTCTACCACTCCTTTTTCGTCTGTTATACCGATAAGTTCAAAGTCGGCGGTTTGCTTGTCAAGCATTTTCCGGAATTTTCTGTCCGAATTATAGGCGGAAGATAGAGGACGTTGTTTTCCTTTATACGCCCATATCTCTAACCCTTGCAGTGCCTTGCCCTCTTGAAGCGTTTTCCACTCTACGCAGGTGAACATAATGAAAAGCGGTTGTTTTTCCAATTGCCGTTCCAGTCGGTCGATGCGTTCGCTATAAAACACGCTGGGGTTAAGGTGGTAGAGTTTTTGGATAAACTCAATGGCTCCGTTCACATATTGATAGGCCTCTTGTTGTGTGCCTCCTGTTTTCCGGATGCGGATTACTTCACGAAGTGCCGTTCCTGCTTGTTCATCGTAAAAGATGCACGTATCGCATAGGTTGATAGACGTTTGTGCGGCTCTACGCTGGGTTTCGTTCGCGCCTTGCTCGTTTTTAGCTAAAGCGAAGATTTCCTTTGCGTCTTTATATTTGCGGATGCCGAAAAGGCGGTTTCCTTCCGTTATCTTCGCGTCATACGGGTCTACGATAACGGTATCGGTTTTTACCAGTTCTAATACGGCATAACACTTTTTCATTTTTCCTTTCAAGTCACCGATGTTGATAGAAAGGCGGTTGGTCAGGTCGGCATAGACTTCCAAGTTGGTCAGTTCCGAATAAGCCATTTCAGCGGCATCTTGTTTTTGCTCCAACTCTTCCAGTTTTTCCCAGTTAGCATCCTCTGCGGCTGCATTCTCGTCATTTTCCAGCTTGGCGAACCAGTCCTTGTATTCCTTTTGGGCAAGTTCCATTTTGCTCTTTCCTGCTTCCAAGGTAGCGACAGGGATAATCACGGAAGTAATGTGGATGTTTTCGTCCGAAGGATTAACCTTTTGTTCTATTTTAGCTTGCAATTCAATGGGGCAGGCTATTTGCAAATCCTTTATAGAGGTGGTAAACTCTATTTCCGCCAGTTTTTCATCAGTCACGAAATCGCTTGGCTGCGTCTGGTCGTCCATGCGGATAGGGTTGGTCACTTCTTCTATCAGGTAAGCGATGAGGAAGTCCGGCTTGATGACGCTGGTGAACTCCGTTTTATATACATTTCCTTCCCGGCTTATTTCGAGTTTAGGGTTGCGCGTGGCATCCTTATCGAAAATTACGCGATACTCGTACAGTCCGTCTTCCCGTTTGCCGTCTACCTTGATTTGGAAATCCTTCTTTTCGGTTTTTACAGGATAAATCACCAAATCCTTATGCTTGGAAATCAGCAGTATGCCACAGTCTCCATTCAAGTCGTCTATACGGTCTTCATTAATTATACGGCTGTTCGAGATGTAATCGTTTTGGGCGGATAAGCCGATGGAACATCCTAAAAAGAAGAACAATGTGCATACAAGCCTGCTGCTGTAATATAATGTTTTCATGATAAGTATGTTTATAAGTCAAAAGCTCCAAGAGTGGATATGTTCACATCCGGTTCTTGCCTTACGTTGCCTACAAATTCCGGTTGCCACGTGCGCACATGGATAACAGGTTTATCTTCATCCGTGAAATCCCAAAGCAGGAAAAGATAGCCCACATCGCTGTAATTGCTCGAACGCCATTCCTGACGCAGCCGGACACCGAACATATTGGGATTTATTTTTGAACGGGTAACGCCGGCACATGCGTTTGGCAAATTGCCGTTTTCTTCGATGTCGCTGAGCTTCACGTCAATCCACTTGTTGCGCAAAAACGCTTTTTTCAGGTTGGCGATGTATTGCTCTTTGTTTTGTTTCTTATATACGACTTTGAGTTTGTTGGCATACCGGTCTTCCATTGGTTTGACTGATACTACAGTACCGGTGATAATCAATGCGTCATCGCTGAATATCTGGTTTATGAAATCGATATCCTTTTGGTTGTATGCCGTTTGTAGGCGTTCGCAATAAGCTCTTATTTTCATCCGTTTCTCCACTTCGGCTACGCCACAATGTTCCATGCTTTCGCCTAATTGGGCATCCAGCGAGAAGCGGAAATCTTTGATGCGTCCTTGCCGGTCGAAGTCGACCACCGCTTCTTGATAGGTCCCGTTGCCGAACTCATCTCCTTCCATCTGGATAATCAACGGGATGTGGCTCACCATGTATTCTTCTCCGTCGCCGAATACCCAGCAACGTTCTACCACCTCTTCATCGTCGCAATAAAAGTGGATATTTGCCCAAAGCATGTGCAGGGAGCGGTCGGCAAAATCATCCAGGGCCAGCCCTACGGTATTAAGCAACCGGTTCTCTTTCTGTGCCCGGTTTATCTCGGTCAACACTTGCGACAAATTGCGTTGCATTTTATCTATAATAGCGCGGTTGGAAAAGCTTTCATCGGTTGTAAGTATTACCGATACTTCTTGTGCACAGGCTTTCTCGGATAAAAATCCGTTAAGTACAAGGATTGTTATGAATAAGAATAATTGTTTCATGGGTTATGTTATTTGCTAAGTTTCACACCAATGGCTCCACGCCCTTTGTAGTTGGCAACTCCGTCCGCTTGCAGGGTACGCATATTGATTCGTTCCGCCCCTTCGCTCAGGATTGCCTCGACTTCTCCTGCCCGGTTATAAATAATCAGTACGTAATCGTCCGGGTTGGAGAGGGAAGCATACCGGTTGTATTCCGTTATTAACCCTTCTTTCTTTAAGGTTTCCACACAGGCAGGAACTTCATCGTACATTTTCAAGGCAAGCAGCCGTTTGATGGCTTCCGGTTGTTCTGCGGGTTGCGATGCGGGATCTTCCGTTATTTCTTCTACCTCGGAATCCGGCATCTCTACATCCGAAACAATCACGTTCTTGCCCGTGATGATATCCGATTTCTTCACGTAGGCGAATGCCCGGTACATATTCCCTCTGGGCAATTCTATTTTATTATATGATTGTGTGACGTTGGTCATCACCACTTCCCAATCCACATCCGTTTCTTGTTTCTTTTTCTTCTCGCTTACCCACCTTTGCGCTTCATCTTTCAGCATATCAATAGCGGTCATCATCGCTTCCTCCTTATCAGGCATCGTGGTTTCGGCATACAGATAAAGCGAGCTTTTCTTTATCTTGTTGATTTCTTTTTTTTGCTCCTCTGTCTGTTGGGCATAGCTTCCTGTTAGGGCTTGCAATACGAGGAGAAGCATCAGGCAAAATTTAGTTTTCATTTTCTATTGCTTTATAATCGGTAATATTGAATAATAACTCTCTTCTCAGGCTCCGTGTCGGGATATAGACAAACAGCCTTCCCACGATAGGCCCTTCTTGCTTTTCCATGGTATCAATGGGAACAACGACACTCAGCATGTGAATGAATCCGCATGCTTCGTTTACCATAAATAAGGTACCCGTATAGGTAGAATCAGTCTTGGCTTTCATCCCGAAATAAGGTGTGCATTCCTCCCATTCACACATGTCCAGCCAATCGTTCAGCCAAATGGTGTCTTTCGCTTCTTTATATCCATACATATCCAGCGTGATGGATAGTCCGTAATTTTCACTCGTTTCTTTGGTAAGAAACAGGTTGGCAATGCTTTGATAAGGTTTCCGGGGACTATTTACCAGTTTCCAACCCTGTTCCTCGTCTTTCTGAAAATAAAGGTCGTTCCGGATGCTTTCTATCAGAAAAGAAGCACCTTTCTTTATATAAAACATACCTGTTTTAGGGAACGAAACAGATTCATACTTAAAAGAGCTATATGCATCCGAATGGAATTTTTGCATATCCCTTAAGTAATTATTCTCTAGTTCGATGAGGTTGCAACCGGATAGCAATTGGTAATCTGCTTCGAAAGCCAAAGCCAATAGTTCTTTCCCCTTTTCCGACCAACTTGCCCGGTAACCGCTAAAGGGCTGGTAAGCAATATTGAACGTTTGGGTACTGTCCAGCCGAAGCGCATCGGCAAAACTTCCGGTTTCGCACACTATGTTGTCAAACCCCAAACGGATTTCTTCGTCAGTTCCTTTCAACAAGTCGCGTTCCAACAGATAGCGTTCAAGAAAATCATAGACTGGTAAAGATGCGCCTGTTTTCATTTCTTCCGTAAAAAGCCTTAAACCGATATGTTCCACTTCGCCCCAGACATTGACCCGCACAACCAACGGACGCGACTTATAAGCGAAATGCGTATGAGTTCCGGTAGATAATGTATCAATACCCGGCAGGGACAATAAAGAAGCCATTGCCCGCAAACGGGCAGTCGCATAATACCCAGTTCCCCAAACAGGAGAACAGACACATATCCACAAGACCAATAACAGACAATGGCTTTTTTTCATAACTACTATTTATTTATGTGTGATGATAGGTTTGTTCCCATTGTTCTGGTGAAGAGTTACCAGATTCACTTCTCCATTTCGCCAAGTACCTACAGCATATTCTCCAGGTTCTGCCACAATATCTCCTTTCGAACCTGGAATCACATGCCGGGTCTTGAAGGTCATTGTTCCATTTCCTTCGGGCTTGCCGTTCTTCAGGTCTCCTTTGTAAGTAGCGAAGCCTAAGTCGATTTTATTCGAGACAGGTTTCTGAACAGGCTTTGTAGTTCCTTCATCTTTCCCTTTGTCTTCCGGTTCTTCTACAGTAGGTCCTTCATATTCTTCGTAGATTTCCGAATAGAGCTTGGCGGTAGCAGAAATCTCTTCGTTGCCTTTCACCTTGACGGTTATGGTGGTTTCTCCTTCGCCCACAACTTTTACTACTCCGTCCATTACCGTAGCCACGGCTTCATTGCTCGAACTCCAGATATACGTAGCTTTCGCATCTGCCGGAGTAGGCACAACGGTTAATGTATCGGTTGTATCGACCCAAACCATCGGGTCGTAGTCCGCTATTTCCAGCTTGGTTATCGGTGTGTCGGAGCCTGCACTTAGGAAATAGGTTGCTCCGCCGGCAACAGCTATTACTGCTGTTGCGCCGATGACATACATGAGTGTCTTATTCTTCTCTCTGTTTGTATTTCCCCCTTCAGAAGGAACCAACTCTTTCCCACATTTAGAACATACGAAATCCGATTTTTCAGCTTCTTGTATTTGGTCACACAATTCACATTCGTCATTGACACAAATTCCTTTTATTTTTGCCATAACTCAAATTATTATAAACAATTTAACTCATTATTAATAATACTCATAGCTAATGCTTTGTATTCTGCATACTTAGGATTATATTCATTTCCTTCACATACAGAAGGCAAAATAATTTGTTTAACTACCCCACCTACAGCTTTTTGCAATTCTTTCTTTTGGTCATTACTTCTTGCTTGTGTCCTCAGTTCTTTTTCAACTTGAAATTCAAGTTGTTTGTATTTCTTGAAATCATGACTTAAAACCTTTATACAGGCAGTAAAATCTTTGGCAAGTTTTATCCAATTGTCTCCAAATATTTCATCTGGCTCATTCATTGCAAGGAATTTTTCATCTGTTGTTGGATCTTGTTGAGGCTTTATTAATTTAAGCGCAAAAGCTAATAGCAGAAGCCTTTTTACAGAACCTTCCAACTCTTCAGGACTTGCTTCAAAAATAGGAGGTAAAGGTTTCGAGAAACTTTCTGTATGAAGAACCATTTTGTTTAACTCCTTTTGCGGAGAAGCTAAAAGTTGATCATACTTTTTCTTTAACATACGCATATTTTCAAGATAACGTAAGGGGAATCCTGCATTTGCATAAACTACAACTATTTGATTGGGATGACCTACATTTTCAGAAAGGTCACCATCTACAAATTTCGGGATAAAGCCAGGAACCTTATTCTGAAAGGCTGCAATCAACTTATTGCAGAATTTTTGAGCAGGCTCGCTTTCTGCTTTGGGAAGGGCAATCTGTACCATTGACATCATTTTGCTTTCATTGTCATTTATCACTTTAGATGTCTCTGCTGAATTGAATTGCACGTAAGAACGCGAAAAATCAATGATATAATCTACAAAAGCCTCTATCTTTTCATCTGAATTTAAATCAACTTTGAGTTTGTCAAGAATGTTAACCCCTATCAATTTCATCAACGGATCATTTTTCGCTGTATTTTCCATTGCCATACGAGCATTTTTAGAACAGATATTAAGTATAATGTCTGTAACCGTATCATGATCCATTGAGGCATAAAGGTTTGCAAAGGTGTGTTCCCCTTCTTCCCCAAGTCCCTCTATCATCTTTCTGCGGATTTCTGCCGCATTTTCGTTTTGATAGTTATGATTGATAATGTATGTTTTTGTCAATTCTCGTACTTTATCCGCATCATATTTTTTGATAACAGAACTGTCTTGTACCGAATCCTTTTTGCATCTTGATTCTGCTTGCTTCACTACATTATCCAAGATTGCGTCCATATCTGTTTTGACTGCTTTGATGCATTCAATCATGCTATTCAATTCAATAATGATTTCTTGCAACAATAATACAGCATAACCATAAGATTCTTTCTTTGTAGATGTTTCATAATAATTACGCTTTGCGGAACAGAAACCACTGAACACTCTTGAAGAAGCATTGGTAAAAGTATCTCTTGCCCATCCGATATTTTTCCATTCATTCTCTGCAGCTTTGGCGGCATTGGCATGTTCTGTCAATTGTAATTCCAATTTGGCGATTTGTTGCTTAAAACTTTCTATACGGTCCGCACAATCATCTCGTAATATTTGTGCATACTTTTCTATTTCAAGTATGCTTTTACTGCCTTTAGTTCCTGCGGCCCAATCATTGAAAAGCAATGTTTCTATATGTCTACGAATATGTTTTGCATAACCTTTCAATTCTTGTTGCTGTATCTCAAAAAACTTCTTGACACCATGTTGGCGGAAATTATCCGTGAAATAGCTATCAATCAGTTTCGTGAATTGTTCCAACCACATTTTTTTAGGATGCTGTTGTTGTACAAGTCCCGCTAATTGTTTGGTTCTAGTATCCCATGTATTGTAAAAAGTTTTCCATTTAGTCGTGTTCGGAGATTCTTTGATTGGTTTTTCTAATGTAAGGTGAGCATTCGATAATTTAAACCGTTCTCTGTTGTTTATATCTTTTATTTCATCAACAAAGCCAGAACCCACTTCTTCAAGAGAACATACACCATACCCGATTCCTTCTTGCCATAAATTATACGTTAATTGTCTTGTAGCTTGAATGGCATAGTTGTAGGTAACATATTCATCGATTTCTGTTTCCGGATATTCTATTCTGGTAATTCCGAATGACATAAATTTACGGCTGCGGTTAAGATCTCCATTTTGGTCACGTTCAGGTCCGGCTCCATCATTCTCGCATCCAACTAAACGGGACATTTTGCCTGCGGTGCCATTACGATTGGCGACAACTATTGTCTGAAACAAGAAATCTGCTACATCTGAAGGTAAACGACTGCTTAAATCAAGAATTTTCCCCTTTTCATTTACGTTGCTGTATATATAAGCGACTTCAAAACCTTCTTGTCCCTGCATTAAACGTTGAACTTCTTGTGTAAATACATCTTTCTCGCCTGTAACATCAAGAGGATAGTATTTACCTGTACTGATGGCATTCAACTCCATCAAAGCAGCGTATCCATTTGCCTGATAAAAGCCACTATCATGGTCAGGATATACCATGTTTATTTCCGGCATATAGAGAAATAAACGAATTTTAAAGGCATGTGTTGATTCTTGATAAGGATATGTCTTTCGAATCTGTGAAAGGACATCTACGATAGATCCCGAACCTGTTCCTCCTGCTAATCCGGCGCAAATATGAAATGTGACATCGTTTACCTTAGATGCATCTTGTAACTGATTTACGGCAGCATGTAAAACGTTGTTGAAATTATTCTTATTGCTTTTATCCGCTAAATTGTTTGCAATCAGCATACGTCCTAGTCTACGACGTTGTCCTCCAATACCTGCCGTGATTAATGGACCCATATGTTCCTTTATCAATTCCTCATCTCTAGGAGATATGAAACTTTGCAAACCCGGATACATCTCTAAATGTTGAAGCATTGAGGTGCTGATCCCATTGATATTTACCTTTTGTGCATCACCAAGATGTACACTTTTGCCTAAAACTTTCCATCCGCTTTTGTCATTAAGGTCTGCTGGAGATGAATCTAAATAAATGTAATTTAAGTATACACCTCCACCCGGTTCATTACTATGGTATTCTTCATAGATGCGTTTCCGCAATTCACGGAGAACCTTGCCTCCTGTTCCTCCTAGCCCGATAATAAGATGATTTGACATAATATTAATATTTTAAATTGTTATTGATTCCATCAGAATACATCGTTTGAGTCCGTAAATGTTGTTGATGTATAGTTATTGTAACGCTTTTGCTTTGATATACTCCTAATCACCAGCACCGCCCCCACAATCACAAAGCCTAAGCACCACAACAAGCGGCGCAGGATATAAAAGCGCAGGAACGAACGGATTTCGGCACCCATTACCGCAGGGAGCTGCTGGGCGGTATAGCCGGTGAACTCTCCGGTGTCGAAGTAATGCTGGAGGATAGGGTATTCCGTGACAAGCCAGTCGATTACCTGTTCGGATTCCTGTCCGGTGATTTCTTGTGAAGGAGGGAAATACGTGCCGACCAGTTGCTGGATTTGCGATTCATAGTAAGGACTGATGTTGATAATCTTGATGGCACCCACAATCATCGTGCATTGGAAGGCAAGCAAGAGGAAGAGGAAAAAGCCTATCACATAGCTGATGGGAGTGAATGTGGCGTTCCGATACCAGCCGCGTATCAGGAAGAAAAATAAGGCAAGGCAAATGGCAGTAATTAGGATACCCCAAATGATGCTGCTGAAAGAGAATCTGAGAAGTTCGAACAAGCCCCACATAAGTGCATACCTCCTGTTGTGTGTCAGGAAAGGCTCATTCCATAGACGAATTAAGATTTAGTTTGGACAAAAATGAAAGACGTGAGCCTGTACCTGTTGCTCGTCCTACGCTTGGAGGCCTTCGCATTGCCCATCGTAGTAGAACGAGCAACGCAGAGCCCACGCCGATATGTATAATAGTTTTTCTATCTCTTATATAATAAGATGATATAGACAGAAATTATAGTGTATACACACCCTTGGACATCTATTGCTGCTTTGTTTTAACTACGATTGGAAAAGTTACGAATTTTCCAAACGTCAAGCCCAAAGCGTTAGTAAACGCCTTTCATATATGATTCCCGCTTTTCCACTAATTCAACAAATGTGGAAATCGGCGTGAAGCATCACAAATGTATGTATATTTTTTGGAAAAACAAATCAATTTGAAATTTTTTTTACGGATTAGGACACAGCTCTTTATAGTCAAAAGTAAGTGAAATGCGAATAATTCGTTTAAAAGTTGTATCTTTACGGCATGGAAATGCAGTTGTCGACATCAGAAATAGAAAATTTACGTAAACTTCA
>NZ_NFJG01000060.1:0-25015 GCF_002159755.1 Bacteroides sp. An269 | reverse complement strand
TCTTTCTCTTCTTTTCATGCCTCAAAGATAGGAATACTTGGGGAGATTCACAAATTTGTATATGATGAAGTTTCTAAAGCTTTCACTTTTACAGCACAGTGACTTATGGGTTTGTACATTTCTCAAGTAAGCACTCAATTTAGGGCATTCCCCTTTGAAAAGGCACTTTTGAACAGGCTGTATGAATGATTGGCAAATGAAAACATACGGACTATTCTTCGATTTCACGACATGACAATAAAGACATCCCTGTCACAGGGTTCCCGGTGAAGCCGTTCACGGATGATAGACAACACACGGCTGTGCTTACAATGCATGTCGGTAAAGTCACGCACATAATAAAAATGATTCAGGCCGGTAACACTCAGCATAGACCCTCCAGCTTCTCTATCATCCGGACTAAATCCTGATAGCTTAAATTCTTTTGGGACAAGTGTAACCCATTACTGATACGGACGTCAATCCATATGCGGACGGGATTGTCATTGCAGCCTTTTGATACAGGTTTAGGCTGGTCATCAGTCTTAGTCTTTTCCTCATGGACTATCACTGGAGCACCATCAATCTGAACTTCAACTACTTTTTTGCGGGTATCCTTAAACCATTTCTGGAAAATGTTATAAGGGACTTTGTTCTTGACACAAAACGATTGGAGAGATTCTCCACGGGGTAACGCCTCCGTCTGGTACTGAAAGTAAAACCTTTCAAGATCTTCACTGCTATACATAATTCTATAAATTTGGTTGGCAGCGAAGTTACCCATTTCAATCAATAGCCATTTTTTGACTGCTTACGGCAATAGATGAATACATGTTATTGTCACTTGCCATAGGTTACATAAAATGAGATTTATGGCATTATCGTACTTGTGTCTCTGCAGGCTGGTGAGTATCTTGATAATTTTAGCTAATAACTAATGCTATTATTTCTTTAAAGTCATTTCATTCGTAGTTGATAACGTTATATTATCAACCCACTGATTGCCTCAAGCAATTCTTCTCTATGGCTTACCCAAGGCTTGTACTTGTGTGTCTTTGCCTTCTCAATCAGTTCCGGCAAATCTTTCATGTCCGTACATATCAGCACGTCATACTTGTCATGCATGAGTGTGGCTATTTCCATCTGATGGTTGTCCACATGCTCATTGTATTCATGCAGACGGGGACAAACGACCAAAGGCTTACCCATTTCCATACAAGATATAATGGAGTTTACACCACTATGAGTAACCACCACCTCTGCTTCTTGCATATAACGGTCGAAATCCTCGTGGGGGATCAGTCCGTAATGCGTGAACTCCGGTTTCACCGGATAAAGCGCGGATTGCATCACTATCTCGTCTGCTTTATATGTGCCCTGGTCAACCAACAGGTTCAAGGCAGTGATGATACGTCCAAATGGGAACTTCTGTGTTCCCAATGGGACAAATAACTTAATCTTGTCCATAATTCCAATAAGTCAAAGAACGAAAGTGGCTTACCGGGAAGTCACTTGTATAAACAATCAATAAACGCTTCCGCTGTAAATGGCTTTCGGATAGACCTTTTTCATTTCTGGCCACTGCACGAAGAAGTAGTCAGCAAACGGATATACCATCTTGCCTGTAACCGATTCACTGTCTAATTTGGCAAAGCTTTCCACATAGATAATCCGTCGCTTGAACAGCCGCGCAAACAGGCAGGTAGGATAAGACGCACCTGCGCCCGTAGTGATTACTGTGGTCGGCTTTTCCTTTACAAAATAAATGAATGAAAGGAGAATGTTCCATCCGAACTTAAAAATGAAACTAATTCCTCCACGTTCTTGCTGTACCAAATAATGATGCGGATGCTTCTTTACCGCTCCGGTTGATGCGACATTCTTCTCTGTGACGATGTAATATCGCTTGCCTTGCACCAATGGAAGCAGTTGCATCAGTTCCATGAAGTGACCGCCGCAGGAAGATATTAAACAAATTTTCGTTTTCATGAACAAACACTTTTTCTTCTATAAGTTATTTATATCTTTCTCTGAAAAACTCTTCAATCAGAGGAAACGCCGCTGAAGTAGAATTAATACCACCTGCACGCGGTAAAACACCCGAATGTATGACAAGCATATTATTAAAAGTGTTAAAGTAGTCATCCACTGACTTAAAATCGGAATACAAAGCAAATGGATGGTATTCATCTTCAAATTTTTCAGTATGGATTTTTTCTGTTACACGAGTATATCGTATATGATTATCTTTCAACATTTGCTCAAGCTCATTGCTTATTTCATTAAAGCTTCGTTCAGAATGTTCCGGAATACTGAAATCAATAGCTAAGCCTTGTTGATTGAACTTATCCAAATGTTTAGATAAATACACTTTACCATAACCCAAGTCGTTTTCCATATGTAATACTAAAAACCATGCATTTTTGTATACATACAATTTATGTTTGACAAAAAAACTCCATGCGAAAGCCATACAACTTGGAATGTCACGAATAATAGCACCTATAATTTTAAAACTAAATTTCTTGCCGAAGAGTAATTTCTTCAGGTTTTGAAAAAACGGAAACTCAGCATTGAAGGATGGGTAGGCAAAAAAAGAACAACCGTTTTTCTCACCGATAAGGCGGGTTGTAATAAAAGATGCTTTTTTTATTTTAAATTGCATATCCACATCACCAATCTTTGTCGTATCAAAAATTCGAAATACTTTTTTTGCAATATGGTCAGAGAAACCGACACAAGTATGGTCCTGCAATCCTGACACCATCATTAGACGTGTGGTTTCAAAAGCACCTGCTGAAAGAACATAAAAATCATATCCGTCAGCATTCTTCTTTTCGCCATTTTCTAAGTAATCAAAAGAAACCACATTTTTTTCTTTTGTATTAATCTTTATTACACGACAATGTGGATGCAAATGTATGTTTGGATATTTCTCTACCTTAAATTTTTTGAATAAATTACGAGAAAAATAGTCCAACCATACTCCGGTTTTTGTAAACAATCCGTTTGCAATTCGCTTTTCTGGATAATTATTCTCAATCCCTACTTTTCTGAATATGTTTTGCCGATATTTTTCATTGAGTGCGATAATTTCTTTTAAAAAATTAGATGGATTAGCAAAATCATTTTTGGAAAAAGTAAGTATTTGTCCGCCCCATTTTGCCGTTGCACCGCCAAACCCAAAATACCTTCCTTTTGTTAAGGCATCATATGGATTACTCAATAATTCCGACCATAGACCTATTTCATCTTGATTCTTAATTTCTTTACCTCCTACTTCATAAATATGAATACCCCAATCTGGATGCAAATCTCCTATCAAGCTGGCAGCATAACTTCCGTATGCCCCACTTCCAATTATTGCAATTTTTTTCATAACCTATTTCAAAGCGTTGAGTCTGCTTTTTGTTAATGTATTATCAAATCCGTTTATTTTAAATGCACCTTTTATCATGCAAACATGTCGTTCTTTGAGTAGATGCAACGCTTTTGCGATATCTGCTCCTAAGAAAAATATCCATTTGGGTAAAGGAATAACTAAAGCTTGACTTTGAGAACGGAAATATGAATATTTTGTTTCATTTTCACCTTCCACAAGCAAGTAAACAGGAAGTGGATTTTCTTGTATAGCTATTTCTGTCAGACATTGATGTAATACATCACGATGGATGCATGGTAATGTTGCTTTCTTATCACCTATTAATATGGCCAATTTTGAACCGAAAAATTTAGCAATACCTTTAAATGGATGCGGATTATCTGCTGCTACAATATACCCTGGACGTACAAAAACAATCTCAAAAGGTACGGTTTGTCGACTGTTTTCAAGTAAATTATCTACTGTAGCTTTGATGAGACCATATCCACCTTTCAGTTCTACATGATTTTCTATAGGGGTATTTTCTTTTATCAGCGAAGCGTCATTGGGATAAGATGAAATAGAAGAAATTTGAACTAACCGTTTTACAGAGTGAATAGCGCAGAATCGAAGTAAAGCGTTAACATATTCTTCATTTTCCTTAACTGTACTGTTTTGCAATAAAATAAAGTTAACAACCACATCAATTTTTTCTTTAAACATTGGATTCGCATCCAATTCTATCACTGGACCTGTAATAGTATTTCCTTCCCGTTTTACTTCTCCTCGTGAAAATTCAAGCACCGTGTGCCCTTGTCTTTCAAATACACTTTTCAGTCCTCGCACGGCATACGCCCGATGACCACATATTAGTATTGTTGACATAAAATTTAATTTTCGATTATTTGTGTACCAATTTATCTTTCGATTTCGTTTATAAATCAATGTAAAGAATCTGTTTTATACACCTTTTATTTCATTACAAATTCTCTTATTGACACGCTCGAATGAATAAACATTTTTTATGCGATTCCACATTTCCATAGATATATCTTCTAACAAGTTAGATTCTATCAAATCTGAAATTTTTTCCGCATAATCTTTAGCGTCAAACCCTTTTACGACTAATCGGTTATCTGCTACGATGGTTTTATTGAAATGAAAATCACTGACTATGGGTATCACACCCTGTGTCATTGCTTCATTTAAGGAATTAGATTGACCTTCACACGGATCTGCGGTTGGGAATAAAAATATATGATTTTTTGAAAGCATATCCGCAATATATGCTTGCGATGACTGCCCTACACGAAGGATTCGGTTAGCGTACTTTGAGTTCTTACATCTGCTTTCAACCATATCATAATATTTCTTATTTCCGCCTTTACCGCTCAATCCGCCAACCAAGGTGAGTCTGATATTATTATATTTTTCAGCAAGAATTTCAAAGGTGTCAAGAACAAGGTGTACATTTTTATCTTTCGTTATTCTCCCAAAATGGCATATACCGATATAATCTTTGGACTTTACAGGGTGAGTTTGGGGAATATTTTTTTCAAATATGTAATTAGGGAAATACACCAATCGACTTTTCGTAAACGGTTTAACTCGTTCTATATCACTTTCTCCTTCAAAAAGGACTAAAGAACGCATATCTAAATTTTTCTTGAATATCCATCTTTTCAAGCCATGAAGCCCTTTTATTGTATCTTCGAGCTTACCGCCTTTCAAATACAAAATGGTCTTATATCCAAGCATACAAGCCAATACTCCATTTATAAATTCTAATGGCAACAGACTTGCAGAATAGGAAATATGAAACATAGCAGAGTTACTCCTTCTTCCAAACAAAAGAACAAAAAACAATTCCGCAGTATTTATAGTGGCATAGAAACTGTTTTCTATAAAGTGTCCAACTTTACTTGTCAGTACATTCCAGTGCCTATCTACTTCTATTATTTCTATTCCCATTTGCCGGAAACCTTCTATTACTCGTCGAGCAGAAGTCTGTCCTCCACCAATAGGATTCTTTTTCCAATTACCTATATTAGCAAAAAAATATAATCTATTAGTCATTTCTATTTATAATCCAATTAACATTCGAATATTCTTAGGGCATTTCTCTGCAATCTTTGCTGCTACAGTAGGGATGTAAATTGCACTTAAAAGACTGATAACCCAACATACTGGAAACCATATATCATCAGTCAACAAATTACGGTGATAAATGAATTTTACAGCCATGATAGGAAGCATATGCAACAGATAAATTTGATAAGTATATTTCGAATAACTTGAAAATAAATTAGGTAATTTGTTTGCAAGTAAATAACTAAGTGATGTGATATACACAATTCCTATTATTCCAACACTATTCCTAAGTCCTATTGGAAAGAAGCAAAGGGCATAATAAATAATGCAACTCACTACAAATATCCATTTATTTTGAAAATATTTTATCAAATCAAACTTACAGATAACCATTCCTATATAAAAAAATAGCCAAAAGGTGCAATCTCTATCCAAACAGAGAATCTTAACCGTATCAGAGTTAGTATCTATGCCCAAAATTCTATAAGGATGATAAGTTAATCCTATCAAAAAGATTATCCATAACGCAGAAGTCCATTTATTTTTTAATGTCCACTTATAAAGTGGCATCAATAAAAAAAATAAAAACAAAGTCTCCAAAAACCATAAATGCCTGATTGGGCCATTCCATGGTACGAAAAAGACATTGAAAAGATAATTCCATGAGAGAGAAACAGGATGTTCTAACATTGATTGAGGCAAACATAGCTTAACTATCCACATGAATAGAGACATAAAAAGAAAAGGAATACCCAATCTGTGCAATTTATTCTTTACTATTTCCGAATACGATTTATGGAATAAAGAAGAACGAACAAACAGAAATCCTGAAATAAAAAAGAACACGGGCATCTGAAATGCCTGCAATCTATCCAACCAACTTGCTATCGGATAGTCTGGATTCAAATCTCCGGCTAAGTCTATATGTCCTATAAGAACTGCAGCCATGGTAATAGCTTGGAGTATGGATATCCAAGCCACACGATTTTGTGAGTTTGTACTCATTATAACACTACTATTTATATGTTAACACTACCTAAACAACTCAACAAACTCACTCGGTTCCGCACTTTTATACGTTACGGGCACATCATGTAGTTTTATGGCTTTCTCCATAGCCTCTGCTAATGCTTGAGGATTATTTGATGGAACTGTATATCCATTTACACCCTCTTTCACGATTCTCCTTATTACAGGCAAACTTACTGTAGCAGCAACAGGTATACCAAGATATTGAGCTTCTATCAAAACGTTGGGCAAACCTTCTCTGCGAGATGGCAGCACAAGACAATTGCAATGGCGCATCCAGCGATAAGGATCATCATCAAAACCCACAAAATGGACTCGATTGTCCAGCCCAGTATCTGTCACTAGTTGTTTCACCTTCTTGTAATAGCGGTCATTCTCATCATATTTTCCTACGAAATATAAATGAGCATCCTTATTCCTCTTTGCAAGTATGGCAAAGGCTTTTGCCAATACATCTTGTCCTTTTGCGTATGCAAATCGAGCCACGCATACATAGTTGCATCCATTTTGCCTAATGTCCAATGGGAAAGGTGAAGGCGCATTAGCTTTTGCTTTAATAGTGGATACATCAACTGGATTCTGAAGAACCACCACCTTGTCAGCAACCTTAGGTATGTGATTGATAATGTCCTGCTTCATCTCTTCCTGTTGGGCAATAATAACATTTGCGAATGGATAAGTGGCTTTGCAGAGCAACAGCTTGTCTTTACGCATTTGGGTAAAGTCATTGTTGTTTCTGACCACAATTTTTACCCCTCCTGTTAAATGTGCCGCCAAAGCCACTCTAGAGTTATACACCATTAACGAGCAAAACACAACATGAGGACGCTCTCGCCGCATTATTCTCATTATCTTGAATGTAAAAAAATCCCAAACATTGCTTATGTGTAAAAACTCTGTAGCATATTCCGATGGAATAAAACAACCTATGGAACCTGAGTTTCGCCCTACAATAATAAATTTTACTTCAAATTCATCTTTAGGCAGCATCTTACCGATGGTTATGGTCATTCGTTCTGCTCCGCCAATTGAAGACGGCAAGAAAAATAATGCTTTTCGTCTCATTTCACTATTAACTCATCTTTCAGTACATCCAATATGGCTGTTCCATACTTTATGTCCGGTTCTACATAATTACTTTCTCCCCATTCGTTCCACGACTTCAAGATTATAATGTTGTGTTCCTTATCCTTGAATTTCACATAACTGAGTACGTCTTTGATATGTTCTCTCCATAACTCAGGAGTAAAATTGTAAAACATTTGGGCGTTTCTCCCTGCACGTGGACTGCGGTCGTATCCAGACAATAAAGACGGGTACACTTCTATTTTTGATGCCTCATCATTAACCAAAGCTTTAAAACACTTTTTAAAATCGTGTTTGTCAAGTAAAACCTTGTGCCCTGTTGTCTTCTGTAATACATTCATCACATGATGTTTAAACATTTCCGTACTTCCTTCATACATAGCATTGGCAGTCCTTTCTTGATATACGGCATCAAACCCCATATTCAACAAGTCACTTAATGTGCTGTACATATACTGTCGCGCAATGAAGTGGATGCCTTTTAAGCCATTTTGCACAGCTAAATTGCGCCATATGTTTATCATCAACTTTATTTCTTCAGGATGGTCTTTAGGATTCCATATAGTGAAAACAGGCTTTCCATCAACCGTAATATATCGCTTGTCTTTGAAAGCAGGGAGATTATACATGAAGTGTGCTTTATATTGCTCTACTCCATCGTACCTTTGTTCCATTATCATAGTTTTTCCGTCTTTCCTACTTGCGTTTCGCTTCCATGTTTTGGTCTGCCAGCTGTGATTCGCCCATCCGAGACAGAAAGGGAAATCCGGTTTGCCACTTTGCAGCACTTCTTCAAAGGGGCGTTCCAAGAGCATTTTTCCTTTCCCGAAGTAATATTGCCAATACATGAATCCCTCAATACCTGCATTCCTTGCCATTTCAGCTTGAGCCTCTCTAACTTCAGGCATCCGCAAGTCATAAAACCCTAAGTCGCGGGGAATATGAGGCTGATAATGTCCTCTAAAAAGAGGTCGAGCTTGCGCCACATTTACCCATTCTGTAAACCCTTTCCCCCACCATTCATCATTTTCGGGTATGGGATGAAACTGCGGCAGATAGATTGCTATTACACGTGCTTTTGTTTTCATTGTTGATTGATTTATATTTAATTATCCGGGCAGGAACACCAGCCACGATACAATTGTCTGGAATGTCATGGGTAACAACAGCATTTGGGGCAACAGTCACATTGTTGCCGATAGTTATCCCTCCGTATGCACCACTATTAGTAAAAAATGTCACATTGTCGCCTATTTTCGGCACACCGCCATCAACAGTCCTGCCGATGCAAACGCCAGGATACACACAGAAGTTGTTACCGATTATGGCTTTGGTGTTAATCACGATACTTCCCCAATGGAAAATCTTGATGCCAAAGCCAATGGATGCCTGACCGAACTGGAAGCCTAACCTCCGTCCGATTCTTCTCATCAGCCATTTATTACCCCCCCCCCATATCACCTTATATATCAAAGATTTACATTGATAATATGAAGCATATCTCATACAACGAAGATACGTTCCTATATACCAACTGTCGTATCCTAAGACAAAAGCTTTAAAGCTCATATCGTACATCTTAAGTTCCTCCCGAACTTTCTCTCTATATATTTTTTTCATTTTAATTGTTTTCTAATTTCCATAATATTTAATTGACGGGTGCTGCGAATAATCTTCCCATATAAATTGATACGGGTGCATTCGTGATGAGGCTGTAAGGTCAATATTGGAATATAAATTGTTCTTTACTATCGATTGTGAGAAATAAAGAAAAACGAATAGACAAATTGTATTTACCATTTTCCTGTATTTATAGTCAAATACATATTTCCCGTTGAAAATCCAAGTAAACACAATAATACCAAATACTGTCATGCCTTGAATCAACCTGTTCACCATAGGAACAGATATGAAGAGATTACCCATCACAACTCCAATGAAATAAATGATAGTAAACCAATGAGTTTCCTTCTCTTTATCTATAAAATAAAATGCGGTCATCGCCAATACTGAAGGACGTAACGCGAGCATTACAGAGGTAATTTCATTTGTTTCTTCACTTTCTAAATATCCCTGTATGCGTTCTGTTGCACTGAAATTCAGATTTAAAAAGAAATCAAAAGCTTGCCCTATGTTAAATCGTTCCAATACCACACCCATTAGCGCACTCAAAACAACACCGATTATCAAGATCTTTTTTTTCATAATGTGACGTAAAAAGAATGATACGGCAAATAAAATTGAATAAATAATGATAGAAGTATGAAATGTGTACCCTATAAACGTACCAAGCACATATACAAAAATCTTACGTTTATTGTTTATCTTGCGTTTATCTTCTAATACATAAAGCATACACATGAATAAAACTGATAAACCCAAAACCTGCCTTAATGCGCAAAAATACAAAACATACAAACCAAAGACTGTTACCAATGCCAACGACAATGGAGGGTTACTTGAATACTTCTTTATCAATAAATAAACGGGGAAACATATAAAAAAAGAATTGATTAACATACATCCAAATCTTCCTATATGCAAGGATGATAGGATCTGTCTATATATCAAAAAACCCATCTCCAATTCACGCGAATCATAATTATAGAAATTTCGCTCGCCATCCAAGTACCGGATATAGTTCCACATATCGCCGGCTACAACAGGAGCCCGCAATGCGAAAAAGAGAAATTGCAATGCAAATGCCCATTTCACATACTTTTGTCTTGGATTTTTCCAATACAAGTATGCAAACAGCAGCATGATGAAAAAATTTAATATATAAGGATAATCCATTCTTGCAAATCGGTTATTTTTAAGAAACATCACATTTTACACAAATCATAGTAACAATCCAAAAGTTGAGCCACGATGTTCTCTGGAGAATGCCTTTTCCTTGCGGAAGCATATGTATTCGATGAGAATTGATTCTGCAGAACTTTGTCTTTTGACAATTCCATTATCGCATTAGCTATTTGCCACGGATCATTCGCTGGCAAAAGAATCCCATCCTGTCCATTACGAATCAGAGTGCTTATGCCGCCCACCATCGTTGATACAACTGGAACCCCTAAATACTGAGCCTCACATATGGAGTTTGGACTGTTTTCTATATATGCCGTATGGACATATAAAGTGCAATCACATAGCAAGTCGATGAGTTCAGAGGGACTTATATATCCTAATATCCGTATGTTGTTATCAGAAAATTTCAATTTTTCTTTTCTTTCTACAGTATTCCTGATTTTTAGAGGCAGACTGCCTGCTACGTTCCACTCAAAATCTATCCCATTGGTTTTCAATATATGTGCGGTTTTAAGCATTACATCCACACCTTTCCAAAACGAACTGCACCCTGTTGTTACAATCTTTAGCCTTCTATTTGTGTCTTTTAGCGTCCAACGCTTTGTAGTTTCCATAAACTCTGGTCGCAAAGCTTCTTCCACATGATGATAGGTGGCAGTGGAATGCAAAACGTTCACCAACGCCCTATCCCAGCAGGTGCGCCCCATATAGTGGTCAACAGACTTCCAAATACGCTTCTCCATCTCCAAACGCGACTTTTCACTACATCGTTCCCTAATAACATGATACTGATGGTGCAGGTTCAAGCCTGCTGTTCTTATTAAGTCACAGGTATTATATCCTGGAGGGAAATACGCATTATCGTAAGGTATAATGCTGCCTTGTATGTGTATCACTACAGGCACATTTACATGTTCCGCTATAAGCCCATAGGGCCATTCATTTCCAAAGACATGAATAAGGTCTGGTTTAATTGAGTCGACAATAGGTACGCAAGCATTTACAACCTTACTTTCGTTGACTCTCCAAGAAAATCCTCGCTTTTTCTTCTCAAAAAAAGAATAGTGTGTATGGACAGGCATATACGTGACCCCATCAATACTCTTCATTTCATGGTCTGTTTCGCTCTCAAAAGCGACAAACAACTCAATTCCAGACTGTTGCCTGACTATCTCTTCAAGCGCATCTTGCCATCCACGGACTACAAGTTGTTTGCGGCCTCCCAAATATCGGGCTGGCTGGCTTGTTTCAAACCAAAGAATTCTCATTTGCAAAAAGTTTTTTTATCAAGTGACAAACATTCCTGCCACTTATAGATTGATTCTACATTTTTCACCATTTTTTTTTACGATAACCGCAGGGTTTCCTACTACAACGCAGTTGTCTGGTACACTCTTATACAAGCAACAATTGGGACCAATACGAACATTGTCGCCTATGGTTATGTCGCCATAAATCCTTGCTCCCGCACAAACATAGAAGTTGTCTCCAATTGTAGGAACACCACCATTAGGTGTTTTTTTGCCAATTACTACGTTGGGCTGAAACTTGGCATTCCTTCCAATCCTAACCTTACCATTTATGACAATCATACCAAAATGGAATAAAGTAACTCCAGGACCAAGTACATTGGGCGGTATTTGGAATCCCGTCTTGTAACTCATTTTCCTTAAAAGGTATAAATAGAAGATTTTTCTGAATTTAGATTTTGAGTTGATAGCAAATTCCGCTTTTCTAAGATAATACAGATATTTGTATTGAGGAATCATAATGCCAATAGGAGTTGAAAAGAACGCACTTCTTAGTCTGCCAACAAAGCTTAATAGGGGGGGGTAGTTTTTCCGGTCTTCCTCCAAGTATTTTTTCAGGTCGGCTTTTGTTTTTATCATCTTTAAATCTTTTAAATGTAACGATTCTCTCACAATGGTTTGTTATAAAAGGTTTTCTTAAAATATGCAGGATTCTGATATAGTACACTTTCATGTTGTAACACTTCTATAGCCTTTGCATACGCATCTTTCAAGTCTTTGGCATACGTTACCATATGCCCAAACACATTTTTTGGAAACCACCTTACACCACTACTTAACTTGTGATCAGTAGAGCTTAACACTATTACTGGCGTATTGGCCACCTGTGAGAAAATTGTACCATGATAACGGTCAGTAATGACAAGTTTATATGAAGAAAATTTTTTTATAACTTCACAAATAAGCCGTTCTCGATTCTCTTCCCATTCCCACATACGGGCACTTATGGTCGTATCATAAAGGTCTGTACGTATGTCATTAAACCGCGAGCGGAATTCATTGATTTGTTTGTTACTATACAGTTTCTCTCCATCATTTCTTATACATAGTAAAATCCCATTCCTCTTCATGCTTTCATATTGAAATGCAGGATCGCCTATTAATGAAGTCACTACATCGGGAAGTAAGCGTAACTTTACGTTAGGAAACAACTCTTTCGATTTTTCCAAAGACACCTCATCCCTACAAATCAATGTGAGGTTCGAATGTCCATTGAAAGCTGTGGAAACGACATGACTATACCATTCGCCCATAAGATTAACCGTTTGTGGCAATATAGTAATGGGCTTGTCATAAAAAGCTCTTATCACATCAAGTATAAAAGGTAATTCTGGGTGTGGGTCGAATATAAGATATCCGCTGTGTACGAATATCAAGTCATTGCCTTTCAAGTTTTTCCTAATAGTTCTAATCGTCTTAAACTTACGGCACCGAGTTGGCACACAAACCACTTCATAATCCGGATACCACTGTTCGAACAAACGAAGCCAACACATTAATTGCGCTTGGTCTCCAAGATTACTATGCATGGGTGTACAGAAGAAATAGATACGTGGCTTGTTCGCACATCTTGATATTGTTTCAAGCAATTCATCTGATTTGGCTTTCACGTATTGCGAAGTGCGAAAGCCTGTAATCTTATCATTTATCTTTTTACACAAATTCATATATTCAGAAAACATCATTTATTTGGCAAGCAGGAGTATTTCACTTGATGACACGTTTCACAGTATCTACGACCTTTGCTCCCA
The DNA here is from genome assembly GCF_002159755.1 of Bacteroides sp. An269. Classification (NCBI taxonomy): domain Bacteria; kingdom Pseudomonadati; phylum Bacteroidota; class Bacteroidia; order Bacteroidales; family Bacteroidaceae; genus Bacteroides; species Bacteroides sp. An269. The sequence continues at coordinate 11,603 of NZ_NFJG01000060.1, read as the reverse complement.
TCAAAGACTTTACGACCTTTTTCATATCATGAATAGAAAATGGGCTTTTCACTAAATGACGACACTTGTATAGTGCTTCACTCTCATCAGTATCGTTAGTAAATACCTCGAAGAATAAGGGACGGATTGACATTTCAGGGCTAATGAATTTCTCGCATATCTGCATAAACTCATCTTTGCCGGAAGCCGAGATATATTCAAAGCCCAACGATTCTGCCATTCCTTTCATCAGAGAATGGCTTTTGTAACCAAAATGGCCGCCAGCCGTGATATGCGCATCGGCATAATCACCTAAACGCGAGGCTGGATGTTGATATAAACGAAATTCCGCTCCCTTACCGTTATTTATTAACATGATGCGTATATTGTTACCAATATGGTGATTACCTATGGCATTTAAATCATAGAAAAAAGCCAAGTCACCGAACACCCCCAAATATAGTTTCTTGCGATTGGCTAATGATGCTCCAATAAACGAAGAGACACCGCCGTCAATTCCGAAACCACCCACATTAGAGTTTGACTGTACAGACTCCGGTAACTCAAACAAATTCCATGAACGTAATGAACTCAATATTGAGAAGTGTATTTCACTGTTTTGTGGTAGTCGAGATGCAATTTGCGATGCTATCCAGATGTTGGAAAAAGGTAAATCTGATATACGGTTTCTCGTTTCATCGCACATTGCCCTATAGTGCTCTATGACATGCCTCTCCACAGGTTTCTTTCCTGAAGAATAATGACTGAAGAATGTAGACTCTTTCATCTCAAAGACAGCAGTGAGCTTTCCGAAAGTATCCCTAAGTTCACCATCTTCTGAAACACGCCAGACTGCTTTCACTGAGCCGCAAGATGATGAACTATAATAGTCACCAGAAACCTCACCTATATGAATCATTAAATCCCAGTCAGTGAACCTATCATTGAACTCTTCTTGACCACCAATGATGGAGTAGTCAACCCGAAACCTTCCTTTGTAACCGCTTGTATGATCACAAAATGCTACAGCATTATTTACCGCACAAAACGTATCTATAGCAGACAATTCCTTTTCGTTGAAACACTTGTGCGAACCTATGTATATTCCGATTTTTCCATCAGGAAAATCCGGCAAAGAACTGTCACAAGTGTAGCGCATGATTGTTTTGACCTTTGGCAACTGGGTACACGAATAATCACGGGAATTGATTGCATTTGTTTCCACATTTAGGTATACGGGGCCTCCTCCATGTCGAGTCAGTTCCAATATAGCTTCATTGACCTTCAATTCTGTATACTTGCAGTCAGCTTCAGTCTGGCAAATAGGGATGAAGATGTTTTTTTTTGCCACATCAACAGGTAATGCCGAATGGTCAAGTATTTGGCTTTTAAGTTGTCCAGCCAACCTGTGCCCATGCGTTGTGGCGATAGCCAAGATAGGCAACTTGCGATAATAAGCTTCTGTCAGTCCCGGCATATAGTTTCTTGACGCAGTGGCTTCTGTGCAGGTTATCACCACAGGTTCACCACTCTCGGCACTAAGCCCGCAAGCCATATACGCAGCAGATCGTTCGTCTACCGATGAATACATTTCGAACCAAGGGTCGTTTTGCATACTCGCTACCAACGTATGATTAGTAGAGCCTGGGCTTGTGATAATTTTTCGTACTCCATGGGCTTTCAGCAAAGCCATGATGATTTGCAGGTTCTTTTCGTTTGTATAATGAATTTCCATATATGTATTTATTATCTTTGATTTAGTATGTCAGAATGAATATTTCAAATCATCGAATGTAAGCACTCCTGCACCTCCTGTCATGTAAACGATATCGCCTATAATCATGCGCCCCATGTCGCTTGTCAAGAACACAGCCATATTGGCAATCTCTTGAGGCATGGCATAGCGACCAGCCGGAATATGGTCAAAAGTAATGTTGCTTCGGTCACCATGCATAATCATAGGCGTTGCAGTAGGACCGGGTGCAACACCGTTTACCACTATGCCAAGCGGTGCAAGCGATTTGGCCAAGCCAAGCGTCAATCCGCGAATTCCCCACTTACTGATGGTGTAGGCAGAAGTAGCAGGCCGCAAACTGCTGCTGGAGGCTATATTGAGTATGTTCCCCTTTATTTTGTTGTCTTTCATGTATCGCCCAACGGCTTGCGAGAGAAAAAACACACCCTTGAGGTTGGTGTTGAGCACTGCATCATAAGCTTTTTCTGTAGCTGTAGGTAATGCGTCACCCTGTACACCTGCATTGTTTACCAAGATATCCAAACCTTCCATCAGGTCTATGGCTTCTTTTAACTTGACATCAAAAGAAGACACATCCCTGTTGTCTAATACAAGATGGCAAATCTTACCCTCTATTGAGAAATACTGTTTTTGCAAATTTCCTTCTGCTTGTAGCAAACGTTCTTCGTTGCGTCCCGTAATACAAACAGAAGCACCACTCTTAAGAAAAGCCTCAGCAATGGCATAACCTATACCACTTGTTCCTCCTGTTATCAAAGCTTTTCGTCCTTTTAGTAGTTCGTTTGGGGCAAGAGTTGCAATATTCGCTGTAGTATAAATGGGGCGTTTGGCAAAAATGAGCTTAAACGCCTTCTTGATAACTTGTTTTATGTTCATGTTACGATACTTGTATTAAATATGTATATGCAGTTTACTTGCCAATAGCTGTTTTATTTTATCAAGAAAGAAGCTACGCTCACCTTGCTCCAGTCCTACATAATAAATGCAGGTCACAGACCATAATAAACTGACCATGCATACCAATAAAAGTCGAATGAATGATGGTTGCATGAATACAATCGTCAACCCTGGCACAAGGAACATTAAGATTGAACACGGACCGATGCGACCAAAGACCGAGCGGACAAACATCCATACAGGGAAGTTCATCAACCGTCTAAGCGTAGCGAGCCGGATGAAATTTAGTGAGAAATAAAGGACAGCGAAAATAACATAAGTCATGTAGGCTGGTGCACCCAGCGCATAAGCCAGCCAAGAGAGTGGGAACACCAGGCAACCTACAGAAACGACCTCTATCTGATAACGGCGTATCTTACCTGTAGCTTGGATAGCGGTATACATGGGATTGCCCAACAGTGTGGCCAGTGTGGAGAACAGCACCAAGCGCATGAATACGACCGTGTCCGTAGGCACTTTCTTAAGCCATATGCCCAAAATGGTATCTGCCTCGAGCACCATGGGTACAACAAAGAGATACATGATGAAAAATGAGTATTTTGTACCACGGCACACCAGCTTAGCCATATATTCATAGTCGCCTGCGGCATAACTTTTGGTGATTTGTGGATTAATAGCCGTCATGAAGTTATTAACAAACTGTGTGACGGCTGTATCCACCTGCACAGCTATTGCACGAGCCGCATTGCAAGTCACGCCGAAGTAAACATTGATGAGCATATTCACGCCCTGCGTATTGAGCATATAAGCCGTATTACCAAAGAGATTCCAACTGGCAAAGTTCGCCATTTCCTTCAGTAAAGAGTGTTCAAGCACAAACTTGTATTTAGCCTCCTCAAAATGATGTCCACAATAAATGCCATAAATGATGCGGATAATGAGCGATACACCCAATATTAAGCCTCCGTAAAGAATGAGCTTGTCTACGGGGGATACATATATAAGGTATGCAATTAGCAGTTTTAGTCCCGCCTCCAAGATACTGATGTAGGCAAACACGCCCATCCTTTCATGAGCAATAATAGTGGCATTGTAGGGCAGACTAACAAGATTGACTGCAAATGAAGCAATGGAAAAGTGTAACACCCAGTTGGCTGCCTCCATTCGCCCTTCGGGTATATTCATCTTCGTATTGAGAAACCACACACCAATCACTTCACACAACATAACCACCAGCACAGCCATAAGCAACTGTATATTGACCGATGTAGAGAATATCTTGCTAAGTCTTTCCTTATTGCCAGTACCTAATTCGTAAGTTATAAACCTGCTGATGGATCCCGACAACGAACTCGACAGTACAGAAAACATAGCCACTACACCACCCACTACATTATAAATACCATAATCTGCTTCACCCAATGCGTCAAGTATTACTCTGCTGGTATAGAGAGACACCAGCATGAGAATAATCATACGGAAATATAGCAGCAATGTGTTCTTGGCTATGCGCTTGTTGCTTGCTAAAGTATCGTGCATAAAAACTATTAGTTTTTTGTTTTCGGAGCTTGTTTAGGGGCAATAACTAAATATTTTCTTTTTACCCGAAACGGTCTTTCTGACTTACTTCGATTGAATGACTGATGTACAGGAGTTATGTAAATAGTATCATCATTGCCATTTACAATTCTTACATGAGCACCATCCAACTCGTCACGCTTACACAATTGGCGAGTTGCTGGGCATAAGTATCCGAAATACCCGAATATATAATTAGTTTGGTCTATCCAATATTGAATAAAACTTCTGTCGTCCAACTCTTCTGAAGGCACATTCTGAACCCATACGTATTCTTCTTCTGGGTCTTTCAATGCTTTTAACAAATCACTTTTACACATAATTACTGGTTTTTATTATGATTCTTCCATTTTTCATAAGTTTCTCTATCCCCAATATCAATCCGCTCCCCCGGCATTACGTAAGCATGCATCGTAATTCGTTCCACTAAGTAATGTGCCAAATTACCCGGAGCATCAAATCCACAACCGTGATTCAAGCAATCCTTGATTAAAGGAAGGTCTTCTTTCTTATAAATATAAAAAGGTGGAACCGCCCATTGCGTTTTAGGCTGTTGCGGTTTCTCTTCCATGCTGAGTACTTTCATGTTATTGTCCACTTCGATAACGCCTGTACGGCGGAGTTTTTCTATATCTGGTTGACGGTGACACATGATGCAACTGGTTCCTTTTGTGTTTGCATAATCGACAAAACCTCTCAGGGAAAAATCAAGTAGGTTATCGGCAGCCACTACTAACATGTCATCTTGAATGTTGCATCGGTCGATTGCCAACAACAAATCGCGCACAGCCCCCAATCGGGTTTCATTGGTTTCCGTTCCGTCGTCTACCAAGGTAATAGGCTTTGCGTAATGTTGCTTATCCTTCCATTCCTCGAAAATGTGAAAAAACTTGTGGTTGGATACAATGATATGCTCATCAATATTGGAAATCGCATCGATGTCATCCAACAAACGGTTCAGAATGGTGCTACCGCCTATCGGCAATAAAGGCTTTGGAAAGTTACGTGTCAACTCCCCCAACCGGGTTGCATACCCGGCAGCTATAATTACATTTTTCATCACTCTTTCTTTATTTTTCGTTTTGTATGAATCTTGCCCCATTGTCGGGTTTCACAAAATAGACTTGGAATGTTTTTTCATATTCTGGGAATTGGGCAAGATAGCGTTTAGTCAATTCCGTCTGTATCTCTTTTTTGTATACAGGGTCTATCAAGGCAATGCATGCCCCTTTAAAGCCTGCGCCTGAAAAACGTCCGCCGTATACACCGGGAAGTTTCCGCATGATTTCATAAATAGCTATCAGTTCAGGTGAACCGCATTCATAATTATGGATGCTGCTTTCACAACTCTCCAAGCTCAATTTACCGAACAGTTTCAAATTACCTGTTTCCCAAGCTGTCACACCTTGACGTACCCTTCGGTATTCGCTATAGAAATGCTCGGCACGCTTGGCAAACCGTTCGGGCATGGCAATGCGAGTTTTCTCAAAAGTCGATTTCGGAATGTCACGTAGGAAAGTACGGTCGAATGACTTTAGCGGTTGACCGGTATATGCCAGCATATTCCATGCGGCAGTCTTGCATTCGTACACCCGAAGATTGTAATCGCTGTTCACCAAACTGCGGGTCAATCCGGAAAAGAAAATACCTATCTCAAAATTTGGCATATCCGGATAACGCTTGATGATACGGTATTCATCGCTGTCGCAATCTAAAAAGAGCAAACCATCCTTCTTACCCAAGACAATGCACGCTTGGTCAAGAATGCCGTTGTTCAGTCCGATATACTCGCGTTCTGCCTCGGAAGCGATTTTTACGACTTCGAAGGGTTGAAGTTCGATGTCGTTAGCTTTGGCGAATGCCATTACATACGCTACCAATACAGCTGCACTGGAAGAAAGACCGCCTACCGGCAACGAACCCTGAATGACACCTTCAACACCTTTTTGCAAGGCAAAACGCTTGCGGAGGGCATATTTAGCACCACGGGCATAATCGCCCCAATGGTGTTCTTTGATTTGAGAAGCCTGTGATATATCAAAATCCACTGTACCGTCAAAGGTCTTTGATTCCAAATGCACATGCCCGTCATCGGTAGGATTAAACCAAAAATCCACTCCCTTGTCAATAGCGAATCCGGTCACTAACCCGTGCTGATGGTCAACATGAGCACCTAACGGACATACACGATAAGGAGAAAAAATGTGATAAGAATAATTCATAAGAATAGAACTTAAAAATCAACATTAGCATACCATTCCGCAAACCTCCTCAACCCATCTCTCAACGACGTACTCGGCTTGAAGCCGAAGTCCGTTTCCAGTGGCGTAGTGTCAGCATATGTTACGGGTACATCCCCAGGCTGCATCGGCACCAGTTCCTTGTGTGCCTCAAAATCGTAATCGGTCGGAAGCACGCCGGCACGTACCAGTTCTTCTTGCAGGATAGTCACGAAATCGAGCAGGTTTTCGGAGTGATTGTTACATAAGTAAGTGTACAGAATTAACTTATACTATGGCACACAGATAACACTGATTTAACAGATGACCACAGATATTATTTTAAAAATAATCTGTGTAAATCAGTCTCATCTGTGTTATCTGTGTGCTATAAGATAATATTGGTAAGCACTCAATTCAGGGCATACCCCTTTGAAAGAGCACTTTTCAGTGCCCCAAACAGAGTTTTGTTAATAAATTAGTTTTGAATTTAACATTGACAGGTGGCCAAAGTGATTCTGCCAGGAACCGTGTTCACATAACCCCTGCATCCGTTAAAGATTTTTTTGAAAAAAGTTCCGATGAAATTCCATACGGATTATACCACAATAAGCAGCTGCCAATCGGAGAAAAGGCGTACATGGCAAAAGTAAACATTCTAATTATACAGATACCTCAACTTACTACACACTTTCCTCATCCGGATTAAAATCCCTATAAAACCGCTCTCTCCGCTCCTCTATGCCGTTTATTTCCTGATACATAAACTTACAGGCATAGTCATAGAAAGGTATGGCAGTTCCGCGTTCGTTTGAAGAGCGGAAGCCTAAAAAAGTCTCGTAATAATTGATTAACAGTTCATCCGGAGTCAAATCGGCTGCGAACAGAAAAAGATATTGGCAACCAATGAGTTTTTTGGCCTCACAAATCTTAGGCACAACGAAATGCCAAAAGATAACAGCACCTATTTTCTGCTGGAAATGAAATTCATCCCAAAGCATACGGCAAGCGTCATTAGCACAAAAGTGTACGATTTCAATGCCGGCAAAAGTCTTTCCTACACGCTTCAGGTGGTCGGTCGGCTCTTTTTCCAACTCTTCCAGCAATTGATTCTTTTTTATCGGTGAAATCTTGGCTAAATCTTCTTTGACCAAGCCTTTTCTCGTTCGGATGCTTTCCAATATGGAATTGATAGTCTGCCTATCTTCTACCGTAGATGAAGAATCATTTTCCAATTCCACAAGGAAACGGAACAAACCGTTCAGCTTGCGTAATTGTTCTCCTTGGTCCAAACTGTCATACAGCATACCACATTTCAAGGAAAAATAGAAAAGGATGTTGCCGTCAGCGTCTTTTATAAGATAGTAAGCGATGTGGTTTGCTTCGTCTTCCGCATAAGCTGTGTCTTTCAGCGTGTGCTCCAAGCTCCCATTCCTCAGATTGCAGAAATTTTCCACTCCCCTCAGGTTGTCCGGATTCGAAGACAGGCGTTCACACGTAAAGGAATCCAATATTCGTTTTTGTTCCTCAGTGATTTGCATAGCTGTCTGTCCGGTAGATGAATGGAACGACCTTATTGTAAAGGAAACGGCGCTGTTTAACCCTTTCGGCATCTTTGCGTATATCGTCCGTCTGCATCAGTTCATGACCTTTCCCGTCTGCGTCAACCTTTTGCCGGGCTTGACGCCATGCGTATTCACCGTGCGTAATGCTGCTTAAACTCCAAGAATCTTTGGGAGCGTAAGTATCGAACACACCATCAAACACACCCTTGTATTGTGCTTCTGCCTCTTCCGACAATGGCTCATGCAAAGCGTCTTCTTTGTAAAGCTGCCTGACAGAAAGCAATACCGGACCATTTCTCCATGCCTCGAAACGCTCTTCGAAGATAGGCTGTCCGGTCTGGATAATGGACTCACGTTGCGTGAAATAAAGCAGCTTATGCAGCTTCATTTCATCAATCCGTTTGCCGAACTCCCGCTGATAGCGTTGGCAAATATAAGATGCAACCTTTACAACGTCTTCCATAATCCGTTTGTCTTATAAGTGATGTTTTACAAAAATAGTCATTTCTTTTGTTTATCGCAAATTCCAAAGCGGAAATTCAACAGACAAGCGGATAATAGTTTAAAAACGGACTTCCGCATACCATTCCGCAAACTTCCGCAACCCGTCCCTTAACGAAGTGCTTGGCTTGAAACCGAAGTCCATTTCCAGCGGTGTCGTATCCGCATACGTCACAGGTACATCCCCAGGCTGCATCGGTACCAGTTCCTTATGCGCCTCAAAATCATAATCGGTCGGAAGCACGCCGGCGCGTACCAGCTCTTCTTGCAGGATGGTCACGAAATCGAGCAGGTTTTCGGGATGGTTGTTACCTATATTATATACCTTGTAGGGCGGAACAGGCAGACCGTCCTCGCCTGTCAGACGTTCGGGAGCGTGCCGCATGACGCGCACCACGCCTTCCACGATGTCATCGATGTAAGTGAAATCGCGCTTGCAGTTGCCGTAGTTGAATATCCTGATGGTTTCGCCTTTCACCAATTTGTTGGTGAAGCCGAAGTATGCCATATCGGGTCTGCCTGCCGGACCGTACACCGTAAAGAAGCGCAAACCGGTACTCGGAATGTTATAGAGCTTGCTGTAGGCATGGGCCATCAGTTCGTTGCTCTTCTTGGTGGCGGCATAGAGGCTGACGGGATTGTCCACCTTGTCATCGGTGGAGTAAGGCACTTTCTTGTTGCTGCCGTACACGCTGCTACTGCTGGCGTAAACCAAGTGTTCCACACCTGTTTGCCCGTCATCGTAGCTATGACGGCAAGCTTCCAAGATGTTGTAAAAACCGATAAGGTTAGAAAATATATAAGCATCGGGATTGGTGATGCTGTATCGTACTCCTGCCTGTGCGGCAAGATTTACTACAATTTGTGGCTTGTATTCATTAAACAGTTTGTTGATAATATTTTTGTCCGCAATATCACCTTTGATAAACACAAACGATTCATGGCTGGACAATTTTTTCAAGCGTTCTTCTTTCAGCCGGACATCGTAGTAATCATTCATATTATCGATACCGATAACTTTAATATCCGCTATTTCCTGAAGAAGTCGTTTGGCAAGATTGGAACCGATAAAGCCGGCAACGCCCGTGACAAGCACGGTCTTGCCTGTCAAAACTACATTTGAAATTAACATGATTGTATTGTTGATTAAGGAGTTAAAGAAGTTAGAGAGGTATATTCTAAAGATTCTTCATTCCTCATTCTTAATTCTTCATTTAAAAAGTTTAGTCTCTTCTGAAAATATCCCGTGTATAGACCTTGTCTCTCACTTCATCAAGGCTAGAGTCGTATCTATTGGCTATAATAGCCTGGCTTTGAGCCTTAAAGACTGTCAAATCATTCACTACTTTGCTGCCAAAGAAAGAAGTACCGTCTTCCAATGTCGGTTCATAAATAATCACTTTCGCACCTTTTGCCTTAATGCGTTTCATTACGCCTTGGATAGATGATTGGCGGAAGTTGTCAGAATTTGATTTCATGGTTAAGCGGTATACGCCAATGGTCACTTCATGCTCTTTCTGCTCATCCCATTTGCTGTTGGCGGTATAATATCCCGCTATTTGCAATACTCTGTCGGCAATGAAGTCTTTTCTTGTACGGTTGCTTTCCACAATCGCCTGAATCAGGTTTTCGGGCACGTCGGCATAGTTTGCCAACAATTGCTTGGTGTCCTTGGGCAGGCAATAGCCGCCGTAACCGAAGCTGGGGTTGTTGTAATGTGTGCCGATGCGTGGGTCAAGACAGACACCGTTGATGATGGCTTGGGTGTCCAGCCCTTTCATTTCGGCGTAGGTGTCCAGTTCGTTGAAGTAGCTGACACGCAAGGCAAGGTAGGTGTTGGCGAAAAGCTTCACCGCTTCGGCTTCGGTCAAGCCCATGAAGAGGGTGTCGATGTTTTCCTTGATAGCTCCTTCCTGCAACAGGGCGGCAAAGGTGCGGGCGGCTTCGTCCAAGCGTTTGTCTCCTTCAGGTCTGCCTACGATGATGCGGCTGGGGTAGAGGTTGTCGTACAACGCCTTGCTCTCGCGCAGGAATTCGGGCGAGAAAATCACGTTGTCCGTATTTAGCTTCTTGCGCACGCTTTCGGTGTAGCCCACGGGGATAGTGCTCTTGATGACCATGATGGCGTGCGGGTTGACGCTTTTCACCAGTTCAATGACTTCTTCCACATGGCTGGTATCGAAATAGTTCTTTACCGGGTCGTAGTTGGTGGGAGCGGCAATCACCACGAAGTCTGCGTCACTGTATGCCTTTGCCCCGTCCAAGGTTGCGGTCAGGTTGAGGTCTTTTTCCGCCAAATACTTCTCAATGTAGTCATCTTGTATAGGTGATTTGCGTTGGTTAATCAAATCTACCTTTTCAGGTATTACGTCTACCGCCGTCACCTGATGGTGCTGGCTAAGAAGCGTTGCTATACTAAGTCCAACGTAACCTGTTCCGGCTACGGCTATTTTTATATTCTTGTCCATAATAGTTATTTTGTTTTTCTTTCAAATTTCTCCCATATATTCAACGCATACGGCGTTCCGTAATCCTCATACGCTTCTGTATGCTTGAGCTTATCCAATCCATCTTTCAAATGTTGCAACTCTACATCGGGGAAATTTCCACCCTTGATAGCATCAATGACCGCCTCCATCATGTCTTGACAAACATAGTCCGGGCTGTACATATCATCAAAGTAATCATAGTGCTCATCCTCTACGAAATGATAAGCGAGACTTTCGAGCACTTCGATTAGAACGGTTACGGCTTTGGCATAGTTGCCTTGGATTAGCAATTCACGAACCACCTCCCGATAAGGTGAAAGCAGTCGTGCTATGGTATCGCAATCTTCATCTATGTTGCGTTCGCTGAATATGGCTTCGATTTTATTCTTTCCGTTTGTCATACATGTATGTTTTGAAAACGTTATCTATATCTATTTTTTAGGGATATATACTTCATCGGCAGTTGCAGTATATATTCAACTGCAGTTGCAGTATATATTCAACTGCCGATGCAGTATATATTCAACTGCCGATGCAGTATATATTCATTTTTCGGGTGTACTATCCTGTATGTTCTGTTCCGCCTGCTGCGCGTTCGGGGCGATGAGGTTCTGGCCGC
>NZ_NFJG01000006.1:0-64550 GCF_002159755.1 Bacteroides sp. An269 | reverse complement strand
TTTTAACTCCTTTCCATCCATTGGGATGTTTGCGGATATTCAAAAAATGAATATATACTGCATCCGCAGTTGAATATATACTGCATTCGCGGTTGAATATATACTGCATCCGCCTACGAATATATACTGCATCGGCAAACGCAGTACTACTGCATTTTCAACTCAGTCGAATTGGCTAATTGCGGACATTCATTAAATAAAATCATGCTGGTACTCAACGAGCCGCATTCATACGATACATCAAGGTCCAAGAGGTACAAAATAATTATTGCATTGAAATAAATGCGGAAGCTGCCGGAAACATCAGTTTCGACAGAGGCACAGACGTGGAACGCTTTAATGCGGAAATAGGTTATTGGATTGCCGAACCCTATTGGAATAAAGGGATTATGACGCAGGCTTTGCGTCAAGCTGTCAGCGATTATTTCAGCCAAACCGATGTCGTGCGGATTTTTGCTAAGGTCTATGCCGGCAATTTTGCCTCCATGCGGGCATTGGAAAAGGCAGGTTTCCGAAAAACAGGTATTTATGGAATGAGTCTGCAGAAATGTATATCATTACAACATTGTTAAGGATGAAGCCTAAGAATGCATCCAAATCCATGTCCGAATGTTCGCTGAAATATTCCTTGTAACACATAAGGGTATTACACGTCTTTTGAATAGACATGTTTTCCTTTTTGTCGTTAGCCTTAGTAATGTGGATGCATTTTTATCTGCTGCCCAATTACCCACTTTTGACTATAAAAAACTTTCGATATCGATACTATACGCTAAAAAGCATATCAGATTGTACATACCCCACTAACGATGATAGGCGGCAAGGTGTTTTTTCCCACACCTGCCGCCTATCTTACCAATAGTTAGCTATCTTGCTTTATCTCTCAATAGCAGCCTGCGCCTCTTTAATACTTTTCTGACTAACAATGCGTTAGAAAGTTTTCGTATGTGATTTGTATGCGTTTAAGGGCGTTTGCGTGAGGTTCTTGTCTCAAATGTATCTTAATTCTCTATTGCAGCTTGCGCCACTGTAATATAAGACTTATTATCAATGTCTTATATACGTTTTGTATGTAATTTGTATGTGCTATCAATCAAGCAATACAATTCATTCCGCAAAAGAGAAACATTGAATCGCCATAAAAATCCCGTGACGCCGCGTAGTGATTTGACGATAGGTGATTTTATCTTTTGATATTACCTCCTTTCTTTTAATAGTTCTATGATGGCGTCCTTATCCTTCAGATTGGAGTCCAGACGGATAATTTGTGCATTCAGGCTATCTATCTGCTCCTTCAATAGCTTGATAGTGCCGTTCAAGTTTTCCACCTTGGCCTGTTCAGCGGTAAGCTGGGCTGCAAGACCACTATCGCCAATGTTGTTATTGGCATCTCCCCCGTCCAATGCCACTGCCGCGAGGTATGCGGATATTTGGGGGTTGACCGGGCAGAACAAGGCGAAAAAATTAAAGTCCAACGCCTTGCAAGCCTTGACAAGCCGCTTGGTCTCCATCGTTTCCCTTTCCAGAAGGCGGTTGATATGCTGTTGGGGAATGCCAAGTCTGCGCCCAAGCTCGGACTTAGAAAGACCGAGTTCGTTGCGGCGTTGGTCAATAGCCTGCCCCACATGTACGTCTTTTATGTCTATATTCATGGGTCAAACCTTAAATTGCAATATTAAATCAACAATTATCAAACAAATATTTGGCTATATAAACCTTTTTATGTTATTTTGCCGATGATATAAATTGAATTAGCGACTACAAAGTTAAACATTAATCATTAAACAAACAAATATTATGGCAGAAAACATGGAAAAAATCCGTCCTGCGCTTGTCGCACTCGAAGTTGGCGATGAAATCACCTTCCACATCTCCAGGCTGAAAAGCGTCCGAACCCAAGCCTCAGAACTTGGTGCCATCTACAACCGTCAGTTTAAGACACGGACGGACAGGGAGAAACAGACCATTACCGTAATGCGTACCTTGTAAATCCTGGATCTATGCAGTTCCTCCAGTTTTTAGACCGTCTAATCCCTTATGACACATTTCTAAATGACCTTGCGGCAAGGATTGTCAAGTACCTGAAATCCGACAATGCCGATCCGGAATTTGTCAGCCAGAGAAAGGCTTATGAGATGTTCGGCCGCCGGAATGTCGAAAGATGGAGACGGCAAGGGAAAGTGGTGTGCTACAAGAGACCCGGCAAAGTGGAATACAGGACGGCTGACCTCCGCCTCCTGCAACGCACGGTACAGGACTATTTCGACAACACTTCTTCTGGTATAAACAGAAATAGTTTAGATACAAAGAAATAAGAAAACAATATCAGGATATGCCTGTGCTGTAACTTATGAGACCTACGGAACTGGCATACGAAAAAAATATAGCGGATGAGAGAATTAGTGCCAACATGTGACCCGGAAGGGGTTTATTCGGTCAAGCGTACTTGCGCAGAACTGGGTGTCAGTTACAAGACGCTTAGAAAATATAAGGCCAGCGGCTTGATAAAGCCGCTTAATCCCGATAATGCCAGCCGGCCAAAATATTCCGGCCAGTCCATAATTGATTGTTGGAAACTCCTGACAACACTATGATAAGCGAATCAACAATCAACAAGGTCAGGGAGCTTTCCATCGAGGATGTATTGGAGCCGTATGTCAGACTGTCAAGGAAAGGCTCGACCCTGATGGGCGTTTGTCCGTTCCATGAGGAGCGGACCGGCTCTTTTTCTGTCAGTCCGGGAAAGAACCTGTTCCACTGTTTCAGCTGCAACCGTGGCGGCGATGCCATCACATTCATAATGGAGAAAGAAAACCTTTCCTTCATGGAAGCTATTGAGTTTTTGGCCAGACGGCACAATATTCCCATTGAGTATGTGGAAGGACAGGACAAGGAGCAAGCAGCAAAGAATCAGCACAAGGAAAAGCTTCTTGCCACACTCGGTCATGTGCAAGACTTTTTTGTAGGCAGCCTGCTGATGCCTGACAGTGATGAAAGCCGCCATGCCCGTGAATATACTTACGGAAGATGGCCGGAAGAGTTCTGTTCGATCGCAGGCATCGGGTACGCACCACATGACGGAGGTGCGTTCATGGAGTTCTGCCGGGCAAAAGGACTGGACGAAGATGCACTTTTCGAGTTGGGTCTGCTCCGGCGTGGAGATGACGGCCATGTATATGCCATGTTCAGACACCGGATTATGATTCCCATACGCAACAGATGGGGGCGCATCATCGCTTATACCGCCCGTTACATCGGGAACAGCCCGAATTCACCGAAATACATCAATTCGCCAAACAGTACGGTATATGCTAAGGGTGAATGCCTGTTCGGCATAGACAGGGCGAGCCGTGAACGCAATGCGGAGTACTTCATCATCGTGGAGGGTGCGCCCGACGTGCTGCGTATGCAGTCCGTCGGCTACGACAATACCGTGGCCGCATTGGGTACAGCATGGACGGACAGCCAGTTTGAGCGACTGAAAAAGTACACGTCTTCATTATGCTTCATCCCCGATTCCGATATCTGTGAAGGAAAGCCCTTCGGGCCGGGATTTGAGGCGGTCATGGCAAACGGGACAACAGCTGTCAGGAAAGGTTTCCATGTAACCGTAAGGGAACTGCCGTTTGCCGAAATCCCCGACGGTGAAAACGGCTGGAATGTGAAATCCGGAAAGAACGACGCAGACAGTTTCATTCATTGCCGGGAGGATTACACATCACTGAAAGAAAAACTGTTTATTGTCTGGCTGGCACAGAAACGCTTCCTTGTAGCGGATTCTTTGGTGGAAGAACGGAAATGCGTGTCGGAAATTGCCGACTTGATGCGCTACGTGAAAGACCAGCTGGTGTTTAACCAGTGCATTGATGAACTGGCCAGAATTTACGGAAAAGCAAAACTGTGGCGTGATGCCGTAACGCAAGCCCGTGGAGAGGCGCGGAAAAAGCAAGATAAACTCACGCCATTGGACGAAAAGCAGCGTGAAGCGGAATTGTTACGTCAACATGGGTTGTTCATCAGGGAGAACTGTTACTATGCTACCGGGAATGACGATGAGGAACCGTCAAGGATTTCAAATTTCATCATGGAACCGCTGTTCCACATCGAGGACGAGAACAACGGTACACGCATCTTCCGCATGCGGAACACCTATAATATATGCCGTGTCATTGAGCTGAGAGAGTCCGAATTGTGTTCGCTGAACAGCTTCCAGCAAAAGGTCGGCTCGCTGGGCAACTATGTGTGGCTAGCCAAGATAGACAAACTCAACCGTGTCAAAGAATACCTGTACTCCAAAACCGACACGGCGGAACGGGTACGCAAATTGGGATGGAATGCCACGGAGGGTTTCTTTGCTTTTGGGAACGGGATATTGACAGACGGTACTTTCCGTAAAGTCGATGACCTTGGCATTGTCCGTGGCGTGAACGGAAAGGCTTTTTATATTCCAGCCTGTTCAAAGATATACATCCACAATCTGGAGATATTTCAGTTTGAGCGGCTGATGGTACATGAGAACTGGAACGGCATAAAACTATATGATTATGTAGGACGGTTGGTGGAGGTGTTCGGCGAGAACGCCACCGTCGCTTTCTGCTATCTACTCTCCACTTTGTTCCGGGATGTAGTTTTCCGCCGTACAAGACATTTTCCCATTCTTAACCTATTCGGTGAGAAAGGAACTGGAAAGACCACCCTTGCCACCTCGCTCCAGGCGTTCTTCATACACGGTGTAGATCCGCCCAACCTTAGCGTTTCAACAGTCCCTGCCATGAACGACAGGGTTTCGCAGGCGGTCAACACGCTCGTAGTGCTTGATGAATACAAGAACGACCTCGACATTCGTAAGATTGCTTATTTGAAAGGTCTTTGGGGAGGCGGTGGCCAGACAAAGAAAAATACGAACACAGACGGTATGGCCACACAGACCATTGTCAGTACAGGCGTGGTACTTTGCGGTCAGGATAAGCCTACGCAGGATATGGCACTGTACACCCGTGTCATCTTTCTCGGCTTTTCCAAAACTTCATTCAATCAGACAGAGAAAAGCCATTACGAGGATTTGGTGGCCGTGTGTAATATGGGGCTGTCGCATCTTACTGTCGAAGTGTTAAACCATAGGGAACTGTTCGAGAAAAACTTCCCGGAAATTTACTCCATCACAAAGCGCGAATTGGCGGCAAAACTGGAAAACGAAAAGATACATGACCGTATTTTCGGCAACTGGGTGATACCGTTGGCGGCGTTCCGAACATTGGAAACCGTGATAGACGTGCCTTTCAGCTATGCTGACCTGTTCGACATTTCGCTCAGGGGGCTGCGAAACCAAAATGAGTTGGCACAGGAAAGTTCGGAGGTCGCCGATTTTTGGAATATGCTGCAAGGATTCCAGACTTCAGGCAAATGCGTGGAAAAGGCGCATTACCGCATCCGGTATATGCGGAGTTTCCGACCCATATCCGCGAAAGAGGATATAGAGTTCAAGGAAGCACGTCCCATCTTGTATTTGAATATGGCTGCGGTGGCTTCGTTGTTCAACAGCCGGAATACGAATGTCACCACCAACCGTTCTAATTGGTCAACCATCCTATCCTATTTGAAGTCGCATCCTACCTATCTGGGTTTAAAGCAGGACAGGTTCACCATACTCATGCCAAACGGTATGCCCGATTATACGATAGAAATGGTTGGCAACGAACAGGTCAAAAAGGTCAAGGTCAACCGCCCAAAAGCGTTGTGCTTTGATTACCAGCAGTTGAAAGATATGTTTGGGCTTGACCTTGAAACAGAAGTAATAACAGATGCCCAAGAAACTGTAGAGGAATACGACAGTGCAGAAGATGCAAATCTTCCATCAGAAGTAGCCATGCAGAAAGAGTTTCCTTTTTAATGTGTCAAGAACCATAAAAGATAGTAGAATGAAGCTTTATACAGGTTAATAATTATCTCTACATAGGGATTGTGAAGAAATTACAGTAAAAAAGCAGTAGAGGATTTGGTAGTATCAAGTATTATTCGTATCTTTGCACTACAAGAACCCGCCAAGCCTCTTAACAATGCTTAAATCGGCGGGTCGTTTTATTTTTATATGAGATACACCAAACATTATTCGTCTCCAACCGAACTTTTGACCATTCTTCAAGACAGAGGTTTGGACTGTTCAGATATAGATGATGCCGAAAGCATATTGCGGTCGGTAGGCTATTATCGTTTGTCCGGGTATTTGTACCCTTTTCTTAAAGTACCCAAATCTGAACACAGATACAAAAGTGGAAGCACCTTAGGCAGTGCCGTAAGCCTATACGAGTTTGACAGGGAGTTTCGCCAACTTGTTTTTGACCAGATTGAGCGCATAGAGGTAGCTGTCCGAAGCACAATTACAAATATCGTATGTGCTGAGACCGGTGACGTGTTCTGGATGACCAATCCTTCACGTTTTGCCCATAGTGACAAATATAACAAGACTTTGGCGCTTATTGATAAGGAGATACAAACCAGCCGTGAAGATTTCATACTCCATTTCAAGCAGTCCTATGATGACCCGTACCCTCCTTCATGGATGATTGCCGAGATAATACCTTTGGGTACTTTGACCCGACTGTATGAGAACATCGCAAGCAACCAGATACGCAAAAAAATTGCACGGTATTTTGGCCTGACCGTTCCTGTATTCGTTTCATGGATGACCATTGTCACACTGACCCGGAATTCATGCTGCCACCATGCAAGGTTGTGGAACCGTTCACTTTCTTTGCGAGCATTGACCATGACAAGGCCGTTGCGCCCTTGGGTGGACAACAACGTGCAACAAGGACGTGTGTTCTTCACTCTTTGCATCTTGAAACACTTTGTAGACATTATCCGTCCCAATAACACATTCAAGCAGCGTCTTGTTGCCTTATTGTCAAAATATCACATGGTAGACACTTCGGCCATGGGATTTGTAAAGAACTGGCAAAGTCAACCGCTTTGGAAAGAATAAAATCATAAGACATACACTGAAAGGTCATCTTCGGATGGCCTTTTTTTATTAAGCGCATTTCAGAATATAATAAGCACACATTTAGGTGTTGACGGTGTTGACAAAGGATAAGTCACAGCGTATCAAATATTTTCTATAAGATTATTGCGTTGACAAACGTTGACAAAGGTAGTCACTTTGATGTAGCGCTTTGAGATGCATTGCCAACGGTTGACAAACACGAGAACATATATTGTTCTTTCTTTTTTTAAAGAAATAAGATAATATTCTGTATTACAAATACTTGCAATGATTTGATTTGGTAACTTTACGCACAGACTTCCTTGTCAACGCTGTCACCTCTCAAATATATGTTTTTTTCAAAACGAGAGAACATACCTCCTCATTCGGCACGTTTTCACACGACACTATTATGTCGGTAACAAGGTTCTTGTGATAAAGGAACACGTATTCCGAAAATATCCCATTAACTCTTTGATATTCCATTGTTTGACATGCAACTCTGTATGTGCTTTTGGCGTACTTTTATCGGCAAAAAATGTTTGTGCAATGGATTTACACAAGAAGTTCTCAGAGATAAGGCCGGAACAATCGTATTCAGTGAGCGAAGCGGCACGTTTCCTTGGCATACACCGATGTACCATCTATGATTACATTACCCATACGGAAAGGCCGTTGCCGTTCTTCCGGATGCAGGGCAATTTGAAAATACAGTTCCGTGGCAACGACCTGATTGCCTACAAGACCGCTGGACTACCGAAAAAAGGTCGTAAACGGAGATAGGATGAAAATTTCATAGCCTGCCACACCAATGGAGATATGGCAGGCCATGTTTGTATTTGTGTTCAACTTGTCAAGTCCCTGACCGCTTCAAGCAGCTTACTGACCATACCTTCTGCCGCTTCCATGTCGGCCAGCACATCCTTCATTCGGTAGGGTGCGCCGTTTTTGCCGTGTCCGTTGCTGTCCAGCCACAGATAGGCTTCCGCATCTGCATCAAAACCCTCGTAATACTCTTCCATGTCGTCGACCAGACTTTCAAGGCTACGTCCTTGCATAGTGGCCGAAAAGAAGAAATCCTGTCCGGCAGGAGTGAATTGGGAAAACTCAAAGATGACGATATTCTTGTCCTGATGCTTCTCTGCATCCACATGCCATCCGTTTGTCTCTGCACATTGTATGACTTCCTTTATAATCTTGTTTCTCGTTCGCATGGTTATTGATGTTTATGTCAGCCGTGGCACTCGGTTGATTGCACCATGGCTGACGGGTTATTTTAATGTTCAAATCTGGCTAAGAACTGTTGCAGACGGAAGTCCTGCAAGTTCTTTAACGGCGTAGGAGTAAAATTCTCCTGTAGCCTTACTTGTAGCTTACCCAAGCCTTGTGCCGTAAGGTCAAGCTCCACTTCCGACAATTCGTTAAGAGAGATATAGCCGTATTCGTCCTCCGCAAGTCCTACCACGATGCCAAAGAGGATAGTGTCGTTCTCTTCTCTCTCACCTTCAAGGATGAACCAGCGTACCGCTCCAAGAGCGAAGATGGCACGGCAAACCGCTTCTTTTCCCTTGCCGTCCTGGGAATAAAGGGGATAGCCTTCCAAGGCTTCCTCCAACCGGGGTGTCATCAGTCTGCTCATATCAGTCAAATTCTATTTCGTCGTCATACACTTCTATTTCCGCTCCGCTGCTGAACTGCACGATAAAGCCTTTTGCAGTCCTGCCCACAATCGTTCCGCGATGGTAGCCACGCCACGGTGTGACCAGTTCGCATTGCTGCCCGTATTCGGGAAAATCTGTTTCATACATAATTGAAAAGTTTTAGATGGTTGCTTGATAGTAAATTCTCAGTTCAGCGGAAACATTGTAGATGTAGCTGCCACAACGTACCAACAGGCAGTCCTTGCCGTAGTACAGCCGTTTCATGCCCCTGACGCTTCCGCTTTTGTGGAAGTTGGGAAAGCGGTCTATGCCTACTCTCCGGCCTTGCTTGATAGTCATTCTTCTTGTCCGCATAAATCCTTGTTTTTAAGAGTTGGTGAAATCTGATACTTTTCCCTTTTGTGAAGCTCCTTTGAGCTTCTTGGCAGGGAAGACCGTTTTACGTGCAAATAGCCACTGCGGACACAAGGGAGAATAAGGCAAGTATGAGGCCGGAGAGTGCGGACGGAATACCCCAATTTTGGAGGAACGAGAAAATTTGCGGAAGGTTTCTGTCAAGCCCTCCAGCCGAAAGCCCGTGGCGGTACTTGACATTTCTCCCGTACACAGTAGTTTTGCACGGTAAAACGTACCCGGCTAAGATGCCCAAAGAGGACTAAGAAAAACTCCATTTATAGGATAGCATCCAAGCCCAATCTGTTTTTCAAAGACCGTTGCCATTGTGAGAACCTGTGAAATGGAGCGTAGCGGAATCTTGCAGGCTCTCTCTATGGCAATGTATTGGAATACCCACTTAGCGGCAATAGCATATCAGCAGAACTTACTTGGTGCTGTAAGCATAGAGTAAGCCTGATGGGTGTTTCTGTTTAATAAAATGATATAATTTGCAGCCTAGCTGAAGATGAGGCATAAGTGCGCCCACACCTATTCATTTTTTTACCTGATTCGCCAATATCTTGAAAAATAGGCTCAAATAAATTTGAAGATTTGAAGCAAAAATCTTAAATTTGCAGGCGTATAATAGCATATTTTAAAATGGCACCACAAGAGAAGAAAAGCATAAATCGCATCAAAGCCGTTTTAGCAGAAAAATGCAAAACGAACAAATGGTTGGCTGAACAATTGCATAAAGATCAAGCAACTGTCTCGAAATGGTGCACTAATAAGGCTCAACCAGGTCTTGAAACTTTGACAGATATAGCAAAATGTTTAGATGTCGATAGTCGAGAACTGATAGTCAGCACTAAATAACG
Organism: Bacteroides sp. An269; assembly: GCF_002159755.1. Taxonomy (NCBI): domain Bacteria; kingdom Pseudomonadati; phylum Bacteroidota; class Bacteroidia; order Bacteroidales; family Bacteroidaceae; genus Bacteroides; species Bacteroides sp. An269. Next base: position 54,654 of record NZ_NFJG01000006.1, on the reverse strand, counting down.
TAGGGCTATGACAACTCTCAGTGATAAGGCATTTGCAATAATGGCTGTATGCGAAGAAACCAAACGGCCATTTGGAATAACCGTGGACTACATAAGTCCAAGGAAATATAAGTTTGTGTGGGCTTTTAAAATTGACAAAGATAAAGCTCGTCGAGAAGGGTATGATGATAATAGGGTTACAGGCAGCGTAGAACTTGCTCCTGATTATCCTGGATGTCCCTATTGTGGAAGCAAACAATTCTACATTTGTAGTTGTGGGAAAATTGTATGCTATCATGGTGAAAGAGTTGCGACATGCCCTACTTGTGGTCAAAGAGGTGAATTAACAGAAGTCAGTGAAATCAATCTTAAAGGCGGTGGATATTAGTCCGTTGCATCTAATAAATAATAAGGTATGACCGAATTAAGTAAAAACTCTATCGTGTCTTTGGTTGGAGGAGGTTCTGCAACCATAATCAAAGAGCTGGGTCGAGGTGGACAGGGAATTGTCTACCTCGTAGAGGTCTGTGGTGAGAAAAAGGCGTTAAAGTGGTATCTTAATGCACCAGATGATAAATTTTATCGCAATTTAGAACGAAACATTGTGTCCGGTGCTCCGTCTGATGCGTTCCTATGGCCCGAGTTTTTGACCGAGAAGCAGCAAGGAAGTTATGGATATATAATGAAACTGCGCCCTCAAAATTATTATGAGTTTGGCAATTTCCTTCTTGCCAAGGTCTCTTTCAAATCTTTTACTGCAATGTTGTCAGCTGCCATGAAGATTTGCAATGGTTTCATGATGCTCCATCGTTTCGGGTATAGTTACCAAGACTTGAATGACGGCAATTTCTTCATTGATCCTCAGACTGGAGATGTGCTAATTTGCGACAATGACAATGTAATGCCCCAAGGTGAGAAGTCTGGTATTATGGGAAAGGCTCGCTATATGGCACCTGAAATTGTAGCAGGTGGTATTCCTGACAAATATAGCGATCGTTTTTCTTTGTCTGTTATCTTATTTATGTTGTTTTACGCTAATCATCCTTTTGAGGGAGCGAAAGTTGTGGCATGCCCTTGTATGACAGAGTCGTTCGAAAAGAAATTTTATGGAAGTGAGGCCCTTTTTATCTATAATCCTAATGACAAATCCAACCTTCCTGTTCGTGGCATTCACCAAAATGTGATAAAGAGATGGCCTGTGTTCCCGAAATTACTTCGCGACACTTTCATTGATGAATTTAGTCAGGAAAAACTCAAGAATCCTAGCCAACGTATGATTGAGCAGAATTGGGAAAAGATCATCTCTGTCATACGAGATAGCTTGGTTGTGTGCAATCATTGCAAAGAAGAGACCTTCGTTACAATCTCCAACACTAAAGATAAGTGTATGAACTGTAACAAAGAAGTAGACTTGTCGAAAAGGCTAGTAATGCTTAATCGCTCACTGCCATTGACAAATAAAACCCCTATCTATATCGACAATGACAATACCCCTGATGGGATTGTAACGGTTGATAACAACGGATTTCTGCTAATTAAAAATGTTTCAACAGAAACGTGGACTGTAGAAACGCCAAGTGGAAAGGTGAAAACTGTAGCTCCACAAGAGATTTTGCCGGTCAAAGAAGGACTGAAAATTACATTCAGAGTCCATGCAGCACCGCATAAAGCAGAAATCAAATTTATGTCCAACAATTAAAAATTAAAAATATGTCACTTTTAGATGATGTGGTCAGTGTACCACGTAGAACAATGACCCTTTTCTTCTTGATCGATACGTCCGGAAGTATGGTGGGAAATAAAATCGGTGCCGTCAACGATGCCGTTGTAAACGTGTTACCTATGCTTGATGAAATCTCTGCATCTAATCCAGATGCAGAAATCAAAGTTGCAGCTTTGGAGTTTTCGAATGGCACTAATTGGTTATACGATGAACCTAAACTTGCAGCTGACTTCAAATGGCAAGATGTTCAGGCTAGCGGCTTAACTTCTTTAGGTGCAGCTTGCATGGAACTTAACAACAAATTGTCTCGAAATGGTTTCATGCAAGCAGCAAGTGGCTCGTTTGCACCTGCTATCATTCTATTGTCGGATGGTGGACCTACGGATGATTTCCAAAGTGGTCTGGCCAAATTGAAAAGTAACAATTGGTTTAAAGCCGCAATTAAAATAGCTATTGCTATTGGTGATGATGCAGACAAAGACGTTTTAAAAGACTTCACAGGGTCTATAGAGGCTGTCTTTACTGTTCACAATATAGAGGCTTTGAAACAAGTAATTCGTATTGTTGCTGTAACATCTTCCCAAATTGGAAGCAAAAGTTCTACTGCAGGAGATACCAGCAAACAGGAACAGGTTATCAAGGATGTTACAGAGAATGTGAAAGATATTGATGGGGCTCATTCAGAGGCTGCCGCACCTGAAGTCACTGCTGCTAACAACTACGATGATTGGGACTAAATAGGTTCAACATAAGACAATGAAAGATTTGCATCACTCATGCCAAGGCGAGAGCCATATCGCAACAAATAAAGTGTGTCAAGACGCATCTTATAGCGCAACTGATACAACTATGTCCATTGCAATAGTATGTGATGGACACGGAGGTGCGCGCTATTTTAGAAGTGATGTTGGGGCTAAATTTGCAGTAGATGCCACAAAAGAATGTGTTGACGAGTTTGTGTCAGAGATAGATAAGGGCATTTTTGTTGGAAAATCTTTTACACAAAAGAAATCAGTATCTTCTGAAGCCCAATCAAATATTTTATCCAAAGACACAACTACGGATAAGGCTCTTCGCCAATTATTTTCTTCCATAATATTTAAATGGAGAGAGAAAATCGTTCGCCATGCTCTTGAGACTCCATTAACCATCGAAGAAGAATCCAGCATCGAATCAAAATTCAAAGAAGATTTTATAAAAGGAGTTGGAGTCGAAAAAACTTATGGATGCACCCTTATGTGTTTTGTCTATACAGAACAATTCTGGTTTGCATTTCATATTGGCGATGGAAAATGTATCGCATTCAATGAGGATGGATCTTGGCATGAACCTATTCCTTGGGATGAGAAGTGTTTTCTGAATAAGACGACTTCGCTATGTGATTCATCTGCCATTGATGAGTTTCGTTATTGCTACTGTGGTGATGGTACATTTCCTTTAGCTGTATTCTTGGGGTCTGACGGTATTGACGACTCTTTTGGTGAGACTAAGAACATGGTCAATTTTTATATCCAAGTTCTGAAACTTATTAATAAAGAAGGGCATGATAATGCTTTGGCTAACATTAAGGACACTTTGCCTCAATTGAGTAAAATCGGCAGTAAGGATGATATGTCTCTTTCCTGTATCTACGATGATGGTGCGTTAGCTTATAAGATAAAATATCTTATAAGCTGGCAACGTCATAATGTTGAGCAATCCCTCTTTGATGTCAATAATCGTATATTGAAACTGAAAGAAGAAATTAAGTGTCTGGTTAATAGCGATTTGAGAAATCAGAAATCGATGATTAACTATCAATATGCCCAAAAGGATTTGACGAAAGCTTTTGACTTAAAAAAGACTTTGGCTAATAAATGGAATAAATTTTCAGAAGAACTGGTGGGCGATAGTTTCAGACATTATACTGATGAAATCGGTTTTGGGGAAATGCAGTCGCCAGAAAATTTGGAAACGCATAACGTACCAGACAACTCTACTCTAACAGAAGAAGTGGATCCAATATCGTTAGATGAAACAGCTGCGGACTACTCGATGGAGAAAACGTCAGCCAATTGCTGCCCTGCAGAAGATGATAAGAATACGGAAACGTCTAATGGGAAAAGCGAAAAATGAAACTACATGAAGCAATAAAGCAGTTGGTTACACAATTTGGTGAATCTGTTGTAACTGAAGTGAGGTTGGCTAATTTATTGGCTGACCTCAATGGGTATCAAGACTACCCAGCTATGAAAACTGTTTTCAAGGAAGTTTTAAAAGCAGGTTATGGGCAGGATTTTTATTCCGCATATAAGACCAATCCTCAGAAAGCTCTTAACGAAGAGTTCAGTCTGATAAAAAAGATTGCAACAGAAACGAGATTTAAAGAGGATTTGATTAGTTATTCTCTTGACTGTATTTTGTTTGCAATTGGTGGTATAACAATAATCAACGAACCCTTTTCAAAAGGTTTTGATCCATATTCAAGCGGTCCGAGTGATGTATTAAATAATCTTTCATCACAGCTGTCAGCATTGAAAAAACAGTATATTGACATGCTGGACAGATTACCTACACTTCCTAATAACATATTAAGGGATGCCCCAGGTTATTATTCCACAAAGGCATTAAATCAATTATATGCCATTGAAGCAAAGATTGTAGCGATATTGCAAGAAACAAATGCTTTCAATGAATTCAAGTGGTGTGAACAAAAACGTAAAGAGAAACTTGAGAGCTTCAAACGGGAAAAAACGGATGCTTTAGTAAAGAGTTTGAATCCTAAAAAGGATGAATACATCCAATCCTTAAAGATTTTACTTGTAATTCCACATAATTTTTTCATCAAGAAATCTGGATATTATAATCGAGACGGAGAGCAGAAGTTGAATGCCATAGAGGAGGATATAAAGCTCATATATTATAATATGGGGAAATCCTATAACAACTGGTGTGAGAATGAGAAGGCAAAACATCTGTCTAAATATAAAGTTAACACTGGAAATATTGCGCGACAAATTTTTCTTAAAATTATTCTTCCAATTATTATAATATTCGGTTCTGGAAACGCAATCATTAGTTATATGTCATCATCCAATGATATAGATCGGTTTGAACAATCGATTGCTGATGGTGAACAATTGGTTTCGGAGGGCGATTATGCGAAAGCCTTGCAAGTATTCAGTTCTGCGAGATTAAATTATAACGCCTCTTTTAGAACATCACATTATAAGAATATTGCGGGTAAATACATAGACTCAAGCATAGATAATGCAGTCAAAAAAAGTTTAAGTCTTACATCAAATGGAAAATTAGCAGAGTCCAACGATCTGTTGAATTCACTATCTCAAGAAATCGTGTCGGAAAATCCACAAAATTTGGATAAATACAATAAGGCAAAAACTGAATTATCAAAGGCTGTTGAAAATGGCCTTAATAATATCATTGGCAACATTTCTAACAACAATGGTAAATTGGATGCGAAAGGACGTGATGTACTTAATGAATTATTAAAGATTAATCCCAATGATTATTGGTTGAATTTCATCAAAAATAAAGAGAAATGAAAAGTAAAACTAAGAATATAATTCGTAACATCTTATTAGGTGCCATTGCGTCTCTATATAATACGAATGCACAAGCATCCGATTGTTCATCAGAACCTTTATTAGAAGGACTAAGTGATAAAGATAAGCAAGATGCTGTAGGCGCTTTAAAAAACAAGATTATTAGGAATGTCCTACAAATCAAGAAAAATGGAGATACGAAGATGATTGCTGGGCATCGTTCGCATATGTCTCATAGATCTGGAGGCGGAGGAGGTGGTGGGCATTATTCCCATGCCTCACATTATTCCAGCTACGGCAGTGGTGGCAATTCTAGACATAGTAGTCATTCGTCACATAGTTCAAGTACTACATACTCCGCCCCAAGGCCTGCTCCCAAAACGTACAAAACGTACAACTTGGGTGATAGGACTCTCAAATCAGGTTTATATGGGAATGATGTGTCTAAACTGACGGCATTGCTTGTATCGAAAAACTACCTAAATAGTTCATGGATTACGATGCAAAATGGTTATCCTATATACAATAGTGCTGTGGTTTCTGCTGTAAAAAGATTTCAAAAAGATGCAGGTAAAGCACAGGATGGAGTAATGACAGCTTCTTTGGCCAGCGAATTGGAAAGTTGGGACGCTAGTAAGTCTACATTAGTCTTAGGGATTAGAAACATACAATATAACAGTAGTATAGACTTGTCTGGCAATGATGTCAATGAGTTAATTGCTCTATTGCGCAGTGCTGGTTTTCCACCAGACCCTTCAAAATTAAAATATATTGGGAATAAAGCCATATTTACCGAAGATATTGAAACGGCAGTTAAGCTGTTTCAAGCCTACAATGGGTTAACTCCCGATGGGCTAGTTGATGAGACAACAATAAACAAGTTGAAAGCAAAAGCAAGGTGATAAAATGGAAATAATAGTAGATAGACGCATTTATTCAGATGAATGCATCTCAAAGGCTGTTTATAATCTGGCGAACCATTATGTAATCAGAAGGACGCTGGAGGGAGCTTTTGAGACGCTTCACATCACTCCGCTTCATGCCGAAAATGTTGCTTCAGATATACGGAAACATATAATGGAAGTTCTTAATGATTACAAGCTGAGACAAATCATTGAGAATGAGACACATGATATAAGAACGATCTTGTATATCAAGGCGTTTGGAGATATTGATGAGAATAACGATGAATTATAAGTTACTACCTTTTACTTTCAGCAGAATATCATCCAAAGAAGTTCTGGTAAATGAACTTGGTGATATGATGGCGGTACCAAAAGGTACCGTTAATGCTATGGTGACTCATTCTATAGATACAAAGAGTGAGTTATATAAGTCATTGGTTGCCAATTTCTTTTTAACAGAAAATACTATACCTGCACTTATAGACATATATGCAGAGCGATTAGTTGAGAAGAAAAGGTTTATGGACGATGGTACCTCATTGCACATTTTCGTGCTAACTCTTCGTTGCAATCAAAACTGCATCTATTGTCAGGCTTCCAGTCAAGATGAATGCTGTCATCACAAATCCATGACATTTGAAACAATGGAGCATTCTGTTGATTTAATGTTCAAGTCTCCTTCAAATTGGCTTACAATGGAATTCCAAGGTGGCGAACCGTCTCTTGAGCCCAGGTTGCTGCGTTATGGTATTGAATTGGCTGAAGAAAAGAATAAGACGGAACATAGGAATATGAGATACGTATTATGCACTAATAGTATAAATCTTACCGACGAGGTGCTTAATATATGCAAGTCCTATAATGTATTGATATCAACGTCTTTAGATGGGCCATCATGGTTGCATAATAAAAATAGAGGTAAAGCGGATAGCTACGAAAGAGTAGTCAAAGGCATAGACAAAGCAAGATCCGTATTGGGACATGCTCAGGTAGCTGCTCTTATGACTACCTCAGAGTTGGCATTGGATTATCCTGAAGATATAGTAGACGAATATGTCAACTTGAGTTTTAGTAGCATTTTCTTAAGAGCACTTAATCCATATGGGCTTGCAAGCGAAAACTCGAATTGGGACACATACACCGCACGTTTCATCGCTTTTTACAAGCAAGCATTTGAACATATACTCTTTATTAATAAACAGGGAACTCTCTTGATTGAAGAGTTTGCAGCTATTATCTTGCGTAAAATGCTTACACCATGGTGTACTGGATTTGTTGATCTACAGTCACCTGCAGGTATTGTGAATTCTGTACTAGTTTACAATTATGACGGTTATCTATATGCATCTGACGAATCAAGAATGCTTGCAGAACAAGGTGACTTCTCATTTAGAATAGGTCCCGTAACTGAATCGTATGAGAATCTGATATACAGCAAGAAGGTACGTGAATGGTCAAATGTATGGTCTAACGAATTGCTTGCAGGTTGCTCAGACTGCGGTGTCAGAGCATATTGCGGTGCAGACCCGGTTAGAAATCATACAACACAAGATGATAAGTATGGTTATCGTCCGACATCGTTATTATGCAAGAAGAATAAGGCAATCATAGAGTATCTCATATCGCTGATAATTGAGAGAAAAGATGAAGTGATGCCCATATTCAAAACATGGTTACAATGAAGCAGAGAGAATTTGACATACAGTCTAATGACAATACATTGTTTGTAACAGAGCAATGTAATAATCATTGTATTATGTGTTGTCAGCCTCCTAAAAATGTTGATGACATAAACTTGTTGTTTGCCGAAAACCTGGCACGAATAACGTCTGCTCCTAATGAACTTCCTGTTATAGGTATTACAGGCGGTGAACCAACTTTGTTGGGGGAAAAGTTATTGGAATTAATTCGTCAAATCAGGACTAAATTGCCAGATACAGATATACACTTGCTTACAAACGGTAGAAATTTCAAGGATATCCAATATACTAGAGATTTAATAGGAGCAGGAGGAGACAAACTGTTTCTCGGAATTCCTTTGCATTCCGACTATGTTAAAGACCATGATTTTATAGCAGGTGCCCGCAATGCATACAATGAAACTATGACGGGTCTCTATAACATAGCCATGTGTGGAGGATGTATAGAATTGCGCATTGTCATGAATAAGTTAAATTATAAACGATTCTTTCCATTGGCAGAGTTTATCCACAAGAATTTGTCTTTCGTGGCATGGACGGCCTTTATGGGAATGGAAAGGACTGGGCTAGTAGACAAATATTGTGATAAGATATGGATTGAACCCAAAGACTACATCAACCAGCTATCTGATGCTGTACACTATCTGGATTCATGGCACCACGAAGTGGCAATATATAATATTCCATTATGCCTGTTGCCAAGAGATTTACATAAGTTTGCCAAGAAGAGTATTTCTGATTGGAAGAACTACTATCCTGAAATATGTAGTGACTGTGCAATAAAAGAATCTTGCTGTGGATTATTTACCACATCAAGTTCAGTGCTTAATAACATTCAACCTCTAACATGTTTATATGAGTAAGTGTAAATATTGCGGTTTAAGCGCAGGTCTATTTTCTCATGCACATAAAGAATGTGAAGAGAAACATAAGCAAGGGGTTGCAGAACTACTTGCTTATATACATTCATATTTTTGTAGTACGGATATTATTGGAAATGTGATCTTAAAGATAAATCAGCTTAGGACTGAAAATTATCTAAATCAGGAAGATATTGTCCAATGTTGTCGTCAGGGAATCCGCCACTTTACAGATTCTATCCGCTTGCCTATTACCAAGTTTCATCTGCAAAAGATAGATGAGTTTATACATAATATCGGGATATCACAAACAACATTAAATAAAGATGGCGATATTGACAAACTTGGAATACGTCTTTATCAAGGTGTGCTTATGAGTTATTTTGTGGAAAAACAACCAATGGCTAAAGTCGCAAAGAGAACACAAATCATATCAGGATTGCTGCCTATCACAAGTTCAATGAAAGAAGACGCGGGTTTGGCTGTCCTTGATAAAGCTGCAACAAAATTCCTTAATGATGGATTGATTAGTGATAACGAACAAGCAATGCTTGATGATTTCTCTAATTATTTGAATCTTCCAACAAATAATCTTCCGACAAGATACCAAGGATCAAGCATTGAAAAGATTAAGCAATCTGAAATTTTGAGACAATTACAAAATGGTATAATACCAACGGCACGGTATTGCAATCTGCCAATAATATTGTCTCAAGGAGAACAAGTTATATGGACATATGATAATGTAACAATGTATCAGGAAAAGATAACTCGTGAATGGGTTGGAAGGCATAGTGGTATGTCATTTCGTATCATGAAGGGTGTTTACTATCGTACTGGGGGATCTAAAGGACATCCCGTAGAACGTTCTTCAATGGAAAATATGGGAGTAGGAATGCTCATTCTTACAAATAAAAATATTTGTTTCCATGCGAGTTCACGCTCTGTTAAGATTCCGTACAAGAAGCTCGCCGGAATGACTCCGTATTCAGATGGTATTGAAATCCATCAGGATGGTTCCAAAGCTCAAAGACAGGTCTTCCAAGGCTTTGATAGCTGGTTCATGATGAATCTCCTTTCATGTATTAATTTGTAAAATAAAGTATTATGAAAAAGGAACTGCATATTATTGCGACATTGCCTGAGACAATCAAGCCCTGTAAGCAACACTTTTCTGTATTATACCCTAAAAATGGTAAGGGATCTGTTGAACTTACTCCATTCGGTGATTATATTCTCAACACGGATTACAATATCACGGAAGGTGCTGCAAGGAGAACGGTTGAATATAAATCTGCCTATCAAAAAGTGACTATGGATATGCTTCACGCATTTGAAAATGAGACTCGTGCTTATACATCACTCCATAGGAACATGAAGACTGTAACTGCTATGTCAGAATATCAACAAGAGTTAATGTCTTTGGCACCGCAGAAATACGTACGCTCAACTTTTATCCTACGAAAGCCGACAAAGGACGACATTGAGAATGATTTGCGAAACGAGGTTGCATCCATCAATTTTGATAAAACGAATACGTCTAATCATGTTGAGGAACGAAAGTTCATAAAGAACAATCTCAGTTCTATGATTGAAATCCGACAAAATGCATGGCAAGAAGCATACAACCTATTCGAGTTGATAGAAGATGCTAAGGCAGAGAAGGCAAATGCGCAGTTTTTTGCTGAGTATAAGACTTTGTATGACCGAAAAAAAGAGTATATAGAAGGGAATGAGTCTGTTGTGTTACAGGAGATAGATACCATATGCCAACAGATGCAGGTACCCTATAATCTCTCCTTATCATATACATATAGTAAGAAAAATTGTTTGCTGAATGTAGATGTGTTGATAGAAAATGGAATTACTATTCCTACGTCTAAAGCCTCTATATTATCTTCGGGAAAAATCTCTATAAAGAACAAGCTGGTTAAGGAAATGATAACTGATAAGACCAATAGTGCTATCAGTCTTATTTATTATCTGGCTAGCTATCTCTATAGTGCTTCACCCAATATTCAATACTTGCGAATGTCTCTATTTGATAAAGATAAGCAAAATCCATTATTATGGGTAGAGTTTGATCGCGATAAATTCTCAAAAACAAAAAGTAAGACCGTGGAAGTAATTTCCGACATATTAAGATACCCTAACGTCCTGGAAATTAAGAACAGAGGCGATGCCATAGAACTTTGCAGTATCAGTCAACAAACTTTTACTCAGAACGTTGCCCTAGCCATACAGCAAGCAAATGAGATACATCCGAAATTTCAATCTGCTGCATATACGGATATGGGAAACGGAATGATTTCTATTTCTTTTGATGATGCTCAAAAACTATCAAGCATCCCGAATATAAGTAGTGATATACGAAAGGCGGTATCAACAGCAAAAGATAAAGGTTTGGCATATGTCATTATAGATAAAAAATACGTAAAAATATTGAGTGAGTTTAATTAGCGAATGAAGAGAACATGTATCATTAGTTTGTTGGTAGCAGTAATTTGTTGGAATCCGCTACTTCTAATTCTTCTGACCAGAAGCCTTGGCATAACCTGTATTGTGTTTGTCATTGCTTTGGCCTTCGCCTATTTCGTGTCATTATGCCAAAGCCTACGACTACGCGTGTGGGCTTTTAATTTGTGTGCCATATTCAGCATCTGCTTGCATTCCGAACTATTATTCAGAGAGTTTTGCAATAACAGAATCACCCCCAATTTGTATGACTTGCATTATAACTATTATTTCAACAAACCTTTTTTGGACAAAATGTTTCGAACGAATGAGTATGTAAGTAATTATAAAACTAATTGCCAAGGGTATCGGATTGATGAGTTATCTAATCCATACGATTCTATCAAGACTTGTGATTGGTTGTTTATAGGTGATTCCTTTACCCAAGGTGCACAGGTGAATTATGCTGATTTATATTCCACACAATTGTATAGAGAATTTCCAGATAAGGTAATTTTAAATGCAGGAATCAGTGGAGCTGGATTATATGATGAGCTGAATTACTTTAAAGACAAAGGGAAACTTTTGAAGCCTAAATATGTATTCCTGCAGATAGGTGTATTTAATGACTTTTTCAATATCAAAGAAAGGAGAAGTACATATCAGGATTATCTCATAGCATATTCAGATTTGTACCGTTATTTCGCTTATAATGTGTTTTCTACCGACTCGTTACCATTGGGCCGATGGACAGAACCGTTCTTTCCATCCAGACAAGAGAATACCGACTACAACATATTGTACAAAGAGGTATCCCCGACAAAGCAAGCTGACATTACAGCTTTTAAAACTTGTATAAAGCAATGGAAGATAGAGGTTGAGAAGAATGGAGGCAAACTGTTCTTATTGTTGCTTCCTTCTAAAGAGCAAGTTTCCACCAAACTTTTGATGGAAGTTATGCATAAGTATAATATTTCATTATCGGAGCTTGATATGGATGCTCCTAATAAGTTATTCGCATCAACAGCTGAGTCTTTAAATCTCGATTATCTTGATTTGACGGAAGTATTCAGGGAATCTTCTTCTTTCCCATTCTTCTATCAAGATGAGCATCTTAATGTATGTGGTCATAATTTAATAGCCAAAGCTATGAAAGAAAAATTGCAGGGCTTTTACTCTGATATAAAGATTACGGGAACATCTAATCATCATGAACGATATCCTTCTTTGTATCAACGAGATAGTATTTTACTTTATCAAAGTATGGATTCTGATGGTGGATACATGATTACAAGTGCATCATTAAAAGATGGACAAAAAAGTGTCATCGTAAAAAGCTACGAAGAACTCATTCATCCCGTATATTCTAAGGACAGACGTTATCTTGCCTATACAGAAGGTAGTCAAGAAAGTAGTGAAACCGATGTTATATTATATGACGTAATAGTTGGTACTTCTATTAAAGCAAACCAAGACAACACTTATGGCGCAATTCCGGCGTTTAACCATCATTGTAATCTATTAGCGTTTCCGAGTTGGAATAAAAACAAACAAGATGTAGCCAATATAGTTCTGTACGATATAAGAAAAAGAGCAGTCATAAAACGGATTCACTCAGAGCAGGAATGTTGGAGGCCTATTTTCGCATTAGATGACCAATCTATTCTGTACATTCAGAAAGACAAGCACTTTATAGTCAGGCAATATGACATATCGACTAGTACCACCAGCACCATTCTGGCTATGCCATTCGACATTTGGGACATTACCTTGTCGCCATCAGGCACTTACCTTGTGTTTGCTGGGAACAAGGATGGCAATTGGGACTTGTTCTCTTTTTCATTCAAGAGTAGGAAGGTCGAGCAATTGACCAATACATTAGGAGATGAATGGGATCCAGCATTCGGACCCACTGATAATGATTTGTGGTTTGCTGGCAGATTTGGCTTCAACGACGGTGTGTTTTATAAACAAGTAGATTTATGACCGTAAAGAAATACATACTTTTTCTTATTAGCATTGCGTGTTATGTCTATATCACGCAATGGGGAATTGTTTTGTATTGTCTTTTGGGAGTACTTGCAACAATAGCCAATGGACTCATTTCTACAAGGTATGGAAAACCTTTTTCATTTATGTCTGTTATGTTATTCATCCTTGGATTCGGACTTGTAAAGGCCAATTCTGCAATTCTTCCAATTATAGGTTATTCCGTCTTTGCATTTAGTGGGATTTCATTTATTGTCGACCAATTAAAGACAAAAACTCGTTATTCAGTAATAGACATTTGGCTCTTTCTCTTTTTTTTCCCAAAAATGCTTGCAGGGCCTATTGTCAGAATTGAAAATTTCATTTCTGTCAATAATTGGAACCGTATATCTGCCACACAAATGTATAGTGGAATAAAGATTCTCATATATGCCGCCTTTTTGAAATTTATCATAGCAGACATAGTCCTAGGTGTCAGTGTGAATGGTGTCGGCATTAATTTGCTTTTACTCTCTTTAATATGGGGCATTCGCTTCTATTTTGATTTCTATGCGTATTCATTGATTGCGGTAGGACTAGGGCAAATTTTAGGTATCCGTCTGCCGTACAATTTTAATAATCCGTACGGAGCCCTATCATTCAGGGATTTTTGGCAACGTTGGAACATGACATTGACTCTTTGGTTAAAGGACTATATCTATATCCCGTTTGGGGGCAACAAAATTTCTCGTCTGAGGACTTGGTTGAATACCATCATCACTTTTGCAATAAGTGGTTTATGGCATGGTTTGTCATTTCCGTTTATCATTTGGGGATTGACTCATGGAATATTAGTTTGCATGGAGCGCACTTTTATTGGTTCTTTGGACAAATTTCGATTGATACGAAAAGTATATGGCTTAACGGTGATTTTTATCGTCATGCTACTCTGGCAATTATTCCGTTTGAGAAATGTAGAAGAGTTGCGGGAGTATTGTATTTGTTTCTCAAGAATAACATACTTTGAGCCCAACCTATTCGTATGGCTGATATTTGCCATCGCCCTTCTTTGTTGTATAGAATCTAAAATGGTAAAGAAACTTATATTTAGCATGGGGGATTCTATGGGATATGTCTATGGCGAAGTAACGTTTCTGGCAATTATGCTCATGACATTAATATTATGTCCGGGCAGTTATACTTTCAACTTTTTTTATTTTGAGTTTTGATATGATTATATTGGGCATTTCTGCATATTATCACGATTCAGCAGCAGCACTAATAGTAGACGGTAAAGTGATAGCGGCCGTATGCGAAGAAAGGTTCAGCCGAAAGAAACATGATAAGTCCTTCCCTTCTGCATCTATTAAATACTGTCTAAAGGCAGCCAATTTCAATTGGTTTGCAATAGACCATGTGGTATTTTACGAAAAACCATTTCTGAAATTTGAAAGGATTTTGACTTCTCATATCCATTATGCGCCCAAAGGTTTTAAGGCATTCTCGAAAGCTATACCCATTTGGCTCAAAGAAAGATTGAATATGTTGTCAACAATAAAAAATGAACTTAACCGTCTATGGGGCTGTCATCGTGACTGGGACATACGTTTTATGTCTCATCATTACTCTCATGCAGCTATGGCATATTACACTTCACAGTATTCTGATGCTGCTGTTCTTGTTGTTGATGCCGTTGGTGAAAGAGCCACAACCTCAATCTTCAAGGCGGAAGGAAACCGTCTGTCATGTCTAAAACAACAGGAATTTCCTCATTCCATAGGCTTGTTGTATTCTGCATTTACATATTTCCTTGGTTTTAAGGTTAATTCTGACGAGTACAAGGTAATGGGATTGGCTCCTTATGGAAGGCTTGAAGATGAGCAAACAAGGGATTTCATTGAGATTATCTATCAAAAACTCGTTGATGTTGAAAACGATGGAAGCATTATCATCCAACGGGTATACTTTAAGTTTATGTATGGACTTGAAATGATTAACATTCCCCTTTGGGAAAAGTTGTTTGGACTGAAATCAAGGAAAGGTAATGAGCCGATATCCCAAGGCCATAAGAATCTTGCAGCTGCTATTCAGAAAGTAACAGAAGATTTGTTTCTGTTATTGGCGAGGCATGCTAAAAAAATTACTCATAGCGAAAATCTCTGCCTTTCTGGAGGCTGCGCATTAAATTGTGCAGCCATGGGAAAAATTAGGAATAGTGGCTTATTTTCAAACGTATATGTTCCGTTTGCTCCAGGAGATGACGGTTGTGCAATTGGGGCAGCTTTAGCCTTTTATGGTTTACTATACAAACATACCACAATTGAACCGGTATCCCCTTATCTAGGACCATCATATACTGATGAGTATATAGAGAGGATGTTGCAGCTCAAAGGTTATAACTATAATTACATAAGTGGAGCCAATCTTTACGAATATGTAGCTACTAAAATAAGTGAGGGCAATATAGTTGGTTGGTTTCAGAATCGAATGGAGTTTGGGCCTAGGGCCTTAGGCAATCGCAGTATCTTGGCTGATGCTCGCGATGCCCACATGAAAGATATAGTCAACTCGAAAATCAAGTTCAGAGAAGAGTTTAGACCTTTTGCTCCTGTTGTACTACAAACAAAGGTTCATGAATACTTTAATTGCCCAAACTCACCATATATGATGTTTACTACACAGGTTAACGCAAATGCTAAGATGATACCTGCAGTTACCCATGTAGATAATTCAGCCCGAGTTCAGACTGTCTCAAAAAGAGAAAATGAGCGCTTGTACAATTTGCTGATAGCGTACGAGCAAATTACAGGAATTCCTGTGTTGCTGAATACGAGCTTTAATGTTATGGGAGAGCCAATTGTGTGCACTCCAGATGATGCGATATGCACTTTCTTCTCATCGGGATTAGACATTTTAGTTATCAACGACTTTATTATATCAAAATGAAATTCATAAAAGAAGTATTATTGTTCATCATTAAAGAAAGAAAATGGTGGCTTGTGCCTTTAGTTTTTGTGTTAATCATAGTATCTCTGTTAGTCGTTTTTGCAGATTCAGCAGTTGCACCCTTTATTTACTCCTTATTCTGATGAAAGCAGTATTGAATTATTTAAAAAGAATTGCTAAACAGATTAATAAGACTATCATCTTTATGGCCTTACTGTTTACATATTCTATTATATGTATCTATCATTTGTTCGTAAAAGTCAAGTCTCAAAGATGGTACAAATACAATAAAAAAATAACTTTAGAATATACAAAACACTTATGGTAATCAATAAATTCAAATCAGTACTGTTGCTCTCAGTTATTGTTATAGCAACATTTGGAAGGACGGGAATTACTGGCTCCGGACTTTTGCATAAGGACGATAATGTATCGGTGAAGTCTACAGAAACAGAAGGTTTGGAGATTCCCAAAATCGTTTCAAAAAATGTACCCTCCATGTTATTGAAGCGTTATAGCTACACTGCTTCATACAACAATACAACACGAACTCCAAATTGGGTTGGTTGGGTGTTGACTAGTGAGCATACTGATGGCGATTATGTAAGGAAAGGACACACTTTTGTTGAGGATTTAGATGTGCCTTTACCCAGAGCTATACCCAATGATATTAAAGAGAGCGTATGTGGCTATCAACGTGGGCATATTTGTCCAGCAGGAGATAACAAATGGTCTTTTAAAGCTCAAAAGGATGCCTTTCTAATGACAAACATCTGTCCCCAGAATGGCAATTTGAATCAATATGATTGGAGACATTTGGAGGAACAATGCCGAGAATGGGCTATCAAGTACGGAAAGATCTATATTGTGGCTGGCCCTATCTTTTACACAAAAATATATAAGACTGTAGGAGAACATAAGGTGGCCGTTCCAGATGCATTCTTCAAGGTCATATTGACCATATCAAACAATTCGAGTAAAGAAATTAAGACTATAGGATTCATCTACCAAAATATAGCGCAAAGACATAAAATGGAATATTATGCTTGTTCTGTAGATGAAGTTGAGAAGGTAACCGGATTTGATTTTTTCTATCAGCTTCCCGATTCCATCGAAAATGTTATTGAAGCTAGTAGTAATTTTAATGAATGGTGAACAAATGAAAGACTGATTGTTCAATTTGCTAAATAAAATCGTATAGCTATTTCCTATAGAATAGTAATTCCGAGCAACACAATCCTTGTCTCAAGAAATGCATTACCCCGACCCACACCTCACGGCGCAGGTCGGGGTCTGAACATTTCAAGGAATTATGCCGGTGTCCTCGCCTCCAGGAAGCGGTAGGCGTTGGCGTTTACAAGTCCTACAATCCGGTCGTGGTATTCCGTGTTGGAGTTGCACAACCCACGGCTCTGCACCACCTTGCCTTGGCTCAACGAGAACTCCACGGTTTCGATGCGGTTGCCTTGGCGGTCATGTGCCGATAGGATAACGCTGTCCGCCTTGGCGTAATATTCGCATTGGAACACGCAATGGTGAAGGCTGCTTCCCTCGGCCTGAAAAGCCTCGATAGAGTCAAGCACGGATATTTCAATGTCATTGTCGCTGATGACAATCCCGAAGAAGCATGACTTTTCCCTGTAGAAGTCCGTCTCTTTCGCCTTGGCTCTCAACATCTGCTCCCTGTCTCTACGCTTCTCCTCCGCCTTGTTCCTTTTGTCCAGCCAATGGTCATGGGCGGCTTTGAGGTCTATAGGGCAGACATACTTAGCATTATGGATGTCCTTTTCGCATTGCTCCAACAAGCGGACGGTATCGCACCACAGGCCGTAGTCGGACGGACGGTAATGATGTCGTGCGGCCACCTTGTACGACTGCCAGCACGTGTCCAAATCCAGCGGACGGCTCACAAAGTAAGCCACGGCCTGCAAGTCCTTGGACTTCATCATCGTCTCTATCCGGCTGTCCGTCAGCAACGCCTTCATCAGCCTTGCCGGATGGCAATCATCGGGAAGCCTGCCTCTCATGCCGTTGCGCCTCAGTTCGGGAAGCACCTTGTAACGGGGGTAAACGTAGGTGTCGGAAATCACCCAATGCACCTCGGACAAAAGTTTCAAGTCAATATCTGTACACCAATTAAAGCTGTCCACATACCAGCCCAAAGTCCTCGCCCTTGATGTCACCGCAATTCTGCCCTCGGCATTGAGCCACAGGCGGCACACCTCCATGCAGGACGTTTTCAACATCATTCCTTTCCGGCATACGGCTCTCAGCAGGAACACACGCTGAACTTGCAAGCCGTCCACCACTTCAAGGGAAGAGAAATAGGCGGACTGCACTTCCTTGCGCTTCAACGTGTCCCTTACCTGCAAGCGGTGTCCGCAATGAGGGCAACATACCGTCTTGCCTTTCCCTTTATGGTCAAACTTCGCTCCGCAGTCACCGCACGTGCAGTTATGGCCGGACGTGCGGAATGCGATATGTACAATAACATTACTTACAGCCCATTCAACAGCTTTGGGGCTGAGGGCGGTCAGCTTCCCGTTGGAAGCCGCCACCGCCTTTTCAAATCTGTTCCTCGGTTTCATGCTCAAAAGTTGTCAAAGAGTGATAATGTCGGTTGGCTCTCCGGTTGCGGCTTGTGGGCTTTCGGCCTCGCATTGCGTGCCTGTATCTTGCGCAGCTCCTCGTCCTGATAGCGTTTGAGCGCGAGTGCCCTCTGTTCCGACTTTTCCTCCTCCGTCAGTTCAATATGATGGTTAACCACCACACTGCACTGCAACGGCTTGCCTATTTCAAGGTCAGGCTCGTCTATGGCGTGTACCGCCATTGAATATATCTCGCTGTCCGAGAAACCACAACAGCCGGAGTTTTTCACTTCGTGTAGGATAAAAGTCACCACATCGTCAATGGTGCGTGCCGTGGTTTCATACTTGGCACGGAAAAGCTCATCTTCCTTTGCCCTCTGGT
The DNA here is from genome assembly GCF_002159755.1 of Bacteroides sp. An269. Classification (NCBI taxonomy): domain Bacteria; kingdom Pseudomonadati; phylum Bacteroidota; class Bacteroidia; order Bacteroidales; family Bacteroidaceae; genus Bacteroides; species Bacteroides sp. An269. Next base: position 35,604 of record NZ_NFJG01000006.1, on the reverse strand, counting down.
CAAGATAACTCTTGATAATCTCCTTGAAATGTTCTGTTCCTTTCATATGTCCTTGTTTTTACGTTGATAAAATCCATACGGTTAAATCGGCAGTCCTGCCAGCAGTTCCAAAAATGGTATGGTGTTGATGTCCCTGTCGAAGCGCACCTGCCAGTCCGGCCTTGCCAGTAAGGACGGCATGAACTTCTTTACGACAAACCGCTCATTGTCGTTTGAATAACAATCTATTATAGCGAAGTTTGCTCCGTCCTTGCGGATGTGGGCGAAAAACGGCGGCATACCGCAGAAGCACTTGCGGACGCTTTCCCTGTCCCACAACAAGGTAAGCTCATAAATACAGCCCTTGTAGCTGACACTTTCCTCTCTGTCAATGAGTTTTATTGCCATAACGTCTGAATTTTGAAGTTCTAATCTTTTTCCCTTTTGTTTGAAGCCTTGCGGCTTCCGCTCCGGGATTTTACGGTACGGCATGACGGAAGGCGCAAGGGGCAAAAGGCGGACGTGACCAGTGGAAAGAGGCCGGAATACCCGATTTGGCACAAATCGCGGAAGGCTGCCGGACGCTTTCCACGCAGGCAAGAGGAGCGTCGTTCGCCGCCGCCACGGCCTTCCGTTGCTTTGTAGCGGAAAATCTGCCGGAGCGGAACGCCCATAGGTTCAAGAACAGGAAATCCCGATGCCATAACCGATGACACCGAGATTTCAATATATCCAGGAATAAAATTCTTAGCCTTCTACGGCAAGGGTATCTCAAACGACTTCACCACGCATTGCGCCTCCTTGTCCAGAATGAACCAGTATTCAGAATGATAGCCCTGTCCGTCCGCGTCCACGCCCTCGAAGTCAACCTTGACCTTCCAGCCGCTGAACGGTTGCGGACTCCCGTCAAGCGGGCCGCCGAAGTCCATCAGCCGCCTCAGGCCCGACATGGCTGACATCTGCCGCTCCATCAGGGCGGCCGTCTCCTTGTCGTCCGGGTCGAAGTCCTCCAGCCCGTCCGTCGCTTCCATCACCTTCCTGTTGATTTCCACCATGGCCATGGAAAGGGCCATCTTCTCCTCCTGCGTGATGTAGGTATGCCCGAACACGGAATCCGGCTTGCTGACAGCCAATATCCGTATGGATTCGGGATTGTCCACCGATGCCCTCAATGCCTTTTCGGCCATGTCCGCCGCACGGTCATTCAGATTGTCCGAACAGCAGACAAGACAAAACACGCCGCTCCAGAACAGCACGATGGAGGCGAGTATTATCCCAATCTTCATCCCCGGTCTCATATCTTCACGATTTGAAGTTTGTCCGGCGACACGCCGAGCCGTTTGCGGTAGATGCTGCCGTCCTCACGGTACATCTCCAGTTCCGAAGAAGTGATGCCCTTCTCGCAGATTTCCTTGGCTTCCTCCAGGGTGAGCAGGTGCCCACCGATGTTGCGCCAGATGGCGAAGGAGCAGGGCGCATTCTGATTGGCATAGTTGGAGCAGTTGAACGCCCGGCTTCCCACACGGATTTCTCCTCCGCAGTGCGGACACCTGCCGATGACCGGCTGCATCAGGATGTTGCCGTCATCGGCAAGCTCCAGCACGGTCGGGAACGTCTTGCCCTCCTTGCTGGCGAAGCCGTCCAGCAGGATGCGGCGTTTCTCCAACAGTACCGCCACCTCCGCGTCCGCCATCTTGCGGTTGCCGATGATGGCGTTGATGTTCAGTACGCAAGAGGGGCTGTCGCCGATGTTATGCTCACAGCGGTACCCTTTGCAGGTCTTGACCACGTTGCCGCCGCACAAGGGGCAGCGGCCGATGATTTTCTTTTCTGTTTCCATTGCTGTATGATTATGGTACACTATTTTGATGATAAAATCCTAATTGAATCCACGCTTCCAGTCGGCCACGATGCCTCCGATAATGTTCTTGCCGGACATCACATTGGCCCATCCTTCCGGGTCGAGCGAGAACCAGAGGTCGTTCCACGAGAGCGTGCGCACCTGCCAGGCCAGGATGAACAGGTCGGTGTTGATGGTTTCAAGCTTGGTCACCACCTCGTTGGCGATGTAATAGCGTTCTGAAGAGTCCAGCAGGTTGACCTTGTGCTTCTCGTTCTTCCCGTCAGCCCCTGTCACATCGTAACTGCCCGAAGTCACGAGCTGTTTCATGAACGGATAGAGCGCAGCCATCTGCGTGGCCGCGTCCGTCAGCTCGTCCGACACGATGGCCGCTATCGCCGTGCCCTTGAGGTTGCTTCCCACCGATTTGAGCAGCAGGTTGCAGTTCTGCGGTATCTCGGTCGTCACCAGTTCCCCTGCACGTTTGATCTGGTAAAGGTTCTGCACCGCACCCTGCGCATTGGAGAGGTATTCCAGCATCTTGTCCTCCACGCTGTGCACCCGGTCGAGGGCGACCGTCACGGCGGCTTCGGCGGCGATTATCTTCTCCTGCGTCTTTCTGCGCTTGTTGTGCAGGCTCTTCAGTTCCAGCGTCTGTGCCGTCACCGCGCCTGTCAGAGCCGGGTCTATCTGTTGGGCGAACGCCGGAACGGTATGGCCTCCGGCCAACCACAGGGCCAACGCCCCGGCGGCCATTTTCAGTCTGATTGCTTTCATATATGTTCCATGTTACGTTACATTTTGAGATTACCTTTTCTCCGCTCCGCCAGATTCCGGTCGCGTTCCTCCTTGCGTGGGACGAGAACCGGAGCCACCGGCTTGTTCAAGAGGCAGTCGTTCCAGTCCTTGAACGCCTTGGGCGGTAGCCATTGTCCGGTGCGATAATGGACGGGCAGATGTGCGGCAAGCTGTGAGGGCAACGCCTTTCCCGGATTGACGGTAAAATTCTTGCCTCCGGCTTCTACTTGCAGGTAGCCCTCCGTTTTGCTGATTTTCATCGGGATGCCCTCCAGCAAGCCAATCATGCGAAGACCGTAGATGCGCCCGGCAATGTCGTTGTCAAAACAGTCGAAAGCCTTGGCGTTAGGAAAACGATTCATCACACCGGTTATCTGGTTGTCGGAGAATGTCCCTCCGAGGGAGACCAATGCCACATCCGGGTGCAACTGGTTTCTGTTCATCTGGTGGAAAGCCATCGCATCGAAGGCGGACTCACAAAAGAATACGCACCTGACCGCTTCCGGATTACCGCCGGAAAAGTCGGCCACCCATGCCGCCGAAGAGGAATCCGTGCCTGCAGCCTTTGACTTGTAGCCGCCGTAACCGCGTACTTCATATCCTTTCACCTGATTATCCGTGTCGGTATAGGGAAAGCCGATGTTGTAGCCATCAAAATTCCCGTTCCGTCTGTCCCGTATGAGAAAAACGAATGGGGCAAATTGTCTGACCGTTTCATCGGATAGTCCGCGTTGGTGGAAGATCCGAGGAATGCGCTCCATGTCTATTTGCTTCACTTCATATCGTGAAATATCAAAAGCTGATGCAGCCCTGACAGACTTCACATATTCCCGGTCATCGTTGTATTCCGGTTCAGGCATGTTGGCGAAGCGTGCCATGACCTTGGCCACCTTCTGCCAATCGTCCTTGCCGGTGACGAGGAAAGCATCCATATTCTCGCGGATAAGCGTAAGCACATCCCCCTTGGAGCCGTCCCGGCGGAAGAACGTCTGGGAAGCCCTGTCGTTAGGATGGCTGACAATGAGAGTGTCACGCTTCTCCCGTCCGTCACCCAATACCAGCTCGATGTAACGTCCCACGCCGGCCTTGCGGTCAAGGCGGTAGCCGAGGGCGTAGGCCACATCGGTCACGCCGACACGCGCTTTGAGTTCCTTGAAGTTTACCTTGTAGTCCGGCATACGGTATTACTTTGTTTGGATTAGATACTCATCTTGGCGCTTACGGCCTGCGTCCTGCCCATCATGGCAATCTCCGGTCCGAAGGTCTTGCGTGCCGTCATGTTCAAGAAGGCCGCCTTGTCCTTGTAGTCCGTAAGCTGGAAGTAAGTCCTTGCCGTGCCTTTCGACACCTTCTTCAGACCCAGCTCCACGCCGTCATACGAGGCACGGATGGCATAGTCGCCGCCGCGTGTCTTGACGATGGCCGCGTTCCTGAAAGGCACTTCCTCGCCGGGGGCAAGCGGGGCGAGCGGGTCGTTCTTGGCCAGGTAGGGCTGCTCGTTCAGGGCCAGCCGCTGCCTGTCCACATGGTCGAGTATCATGTCCGAAGCCCTGTTCACGTCCGCCATGACCGAGACGATGAACTTCGGTTCCTGCTTCAACACGCCGATCCACGAGTCCAGATAGGCGGCGGAGTTGTCCGTCACCTTGGAGTCAAAGCCCATCGAATGGCTTATCATCGCAGCCGTCAGTTCGGCGACAAGCTCCTCCTTGGCGTACTTGGGGTCTCCGAACCTGCCCATGCCGTCGCGGTTGAGCCGCTGCGGTGTCATGGTGGAGTGGGCCATCTCATGCAGCATGGTGGAATAGAACTCCATGCCGCCACGGTAGATTTCATCGGGCGTGTTTCCGATGTTGAACTGCGCCTTCATGGGCAGCACCACGATGTCCTGTCTCGGCGAGTAATACGCCCCGTCCACACGCTTGTCCGCCTGTATCGGGCAGACCCAGCCCTGCGTTTCGACCATCCTGTCAAGCGCGGCGTGGGCGTACATGCCTTCCGTGTCGCGGAGTTCGGGCAGTCTGAACCTGTCCATGAGCTTCCGCATCCGTTCGGGCTGCACCTCGGCCAGGTTGGTCTGCGCCACGTTGTACACGGGAAACGCCTTGACGAACGGGATGACCTCCATGCCTTCTCTTTCTTCTTTGTTCATGGCGCGGTATTCCTCCGAGCTGACCTTCCTGCCGTCCTTGTCCTTCACGAGCATGTCCCAATAGATGACGGGAAAGGCTTTCTCGCCTTTGAGCACGTGGGCTTTCAGGTTGTGCGCCTGCTTGAAGGTGAGGAACACGGGCAGGTCGTAGCCGTTGGCCGCCGTATGGAGCTGCAGGAAGAAGGAGTTGGAGCCGGAGTAGTTGCGTCCGCCCACGTTCTGGGGCAGGCCCGCATATCCCGAAGCTCCGCCTATCCAGCCTTTCTTCCAGTCGGACGCCTTCATCTGTTCCATGCGCCCGATCATCATCTCGGCGAAGCGGTCTATGGCCGCCTGGCCGGAACCGGCGGATGCCGGGTTAGTTCCAGATGCCATAGTCCTCGTCGTCGATTAGCTGGCGTTCCATCTGTAGGATGTCCGTCTGTTCCACATAAAACTCGGCGGACTCGTCCGACGGGTCCGTGCCGTGCGCACGGCACCACTCCAGATAGTCCTGTTCGTTCTCGCCCTCCAGCACGAAGCGGAGATAGCCTATCTTGCCTTCCTGGAGGAGTTCAACCAGCTCCTCATGACTCATTGTTGCTGACATATTGTATCTTTCTTAAATGGTTATGGTTTGACATTTTTACATTTTCATGGAGTTTGATTTCTCCAGCCTGGTGGTCTGGGCCGACAACAGCCCGTTGATTTCCGGGGTGAGGTACTTGGCTGCAATCTGCTCGCGTGTGGCGGTACGGGTCTTGAAAAGCGAATAGCCGTCGTCAAAGGAGATTTCATGCCGGGCGGTCTTGCCCTTGTCGCCCATGTCCACGTACACTTTCCACTTGTTGTCGGTGTGGTCTTTCGCCACACGGACGCCCTTGGGGTCAACGCCTTCGGGAAGCCGGTACTTCTCGTAGGCGGACTTCAGGTGCAGCCGCTCGCCGAAGTTCTTCTCGATGAGCTGGTTCGGGGTCATCACCCGGTCGAAGTAGGCGTTCAAGTCCTGGCGCGAGGCCACGGCGGACATCCTTGCGCCGTCCACCTGGGCATAGAACTTGTACCGTCCGAAGTCGGGACGCTGCTCGTCCTTCTCCTTGTAGACATTGAACTTCTCGATGGCTACCGCACCTTCCGCGCCCTCCATCTGCCGGGGGAACCTGTAGGTGTCCTCCGGCACTTTCGGCATCAGCTTCGTCGGGTAGTAGCGTTCCATCAGTTGCGGCACGGTCAGCTCCTTCTTCTGGTAGGCGGCGAGGTCGGCGGCATCCATCTTCTGCGGCTTGAGCTGCTGACCGTCAATTTTTGCGGTGAAATACCAGTCCTCCGGGTTGTCCTTGCCTTGGTAGGCATGGCCGTGGGTCACCTTGCCGCCGTCGGCCGTCACCATCTGCGGCTCGCGCGGCTTGCGTTCCTTCTTCGCCTCGGCCTGCTGTTCCACATTGGCGTCCGCCTTCGCTTCAGCTTTCGGTTTCGTACCGGTCTTTTGTTCCGTATTTTTCTGACGGGCAGGTTTCTCCTTCACTTCATTGGAGTCAGTTTGGACAGGCTTGTCCTGCACGGCCTGGTCTTTCTTTTTCTTTGCCATATCAGTATTGTTGGGTATGATTTCTTCTTTTATCTTTAACTTTTCTCCGGCTTCTTGTATGGGCCGCTCATCCTTTTTCAGCTTGGGAGTTTCGAGTTGGTCACAGATGGCCACCCTCTGCCCGGAGCGTATCAGTTTAGGAAGATATACATCCAAGGCGTGATAGGGAAACAAGGTGTATTTGACGGGGTCTTTCTCACCGGGAAAGACCCTGCTGGTCAGCGTGATGGCCAGTACGGCGGCGGCCTTGACCGCATCCTCCCTGTACATCTCGTAGAAATCCCCCTTCCGGAAGAGGAGCATCGCGTCGGGATGCTTCTGTTTCAGCGTGTCGAACTGCCGCAACATGTCTGCGGCGTTTTCCTGTTCTTGCTTCTTTGCCATAAGCGGACGGATTTAGCGTTTGAGACTTTGGCTGACATTCTCTTTGGGAGAGTGCAGCTTCATGGCACGTTCCTGCGACTGCCTGTCCACGACCTTCCGGTATTCCCAACGGTTGCTGTCGGTCTGTACCAGTCCGAGGTATTCAGGGTGCAGCTCGTCGTAGCGCAGCTTCTGCTGGCGTTCCCATTCCTTCAGGTCGCCCTTGATGATCCTGAAGCCCTGCGGCTCCCTCAGGTCAACGCCGACCGACACCTTCTCGCCGCCGACATTGAGTTCCACGGGCTTGCCGTCGCGCACCTGCTGCTTCTGCTGCGTGCCCAGCTCGATGTCGTTCACCTTCTCCATGTCCTTCAGCTTCTGTTCCAGCCGAATTTCGGTCACACGGCGGTGGAGGACAGATTTAGTCTCAGGGTCAAGCTGGAGGTACTGCCGGGTCTTTTCGCCGTCCACATCCACGGCCTTCTGTATGACTTCGCCTTTTTTGAGGCGTTCCGCTTCCTGTTCAGTCAGGCCAAGAGCCTTGTTGCGTTCCGTTTCAAGAATTGCCCTGACGGGATAGGCCATCAGGGCCGGGTTGCCCAGCCGGTCTGACACCAGCTGGAGTTTGAGCGGCAGCGTGACGGCGTTGCCGTTCTGTGCGCGGATGGAGACCTGCATGAGGGGCGTGACCTCGCCGGAGAGCAGCTTTTCCTTCACCTCTTGCGGAAGAAGGTCTGCCTTCTCCTTGTCGATACCCAGCATCGCCAGCTTCCCGTAGGGCAGCGTTTCGGATAAATTTCTGTTGTCCATTTCGTTATACTTGTTTTTACGGGTTAATTTTGCGGCCGGAACCGCTTGAACACCCTGCAAAAGTATTTTCACCCAAACGAGAAAAAGAAATGCACAACACTATTCTGTCGTTCCTGATGCTGTTGCTGATGCCCCTTAGCGCATCGGCACAGTTCTATACCATCACCAAAGAGTCGGAGTTAATACCCGGCTCCGGAAACAGAATGATGAAAACGACTGGAAAAGAGAATGATACAATCAACAATGATGCGCAAAGTGTCAGAAATGACACCCTGCATATTCATGTGGCGACAAAAGAAAAGAAGAAGGGAATAGGCCAAAAAGGTGACAAAAGGACATCCCCAAAATCCATGCCTCCCGAATTGACTATCCCCAACCTCTATGCGGAAATCATGCGCAACGGCATACGACATCCGAAAATCGTATTGGCGCAGGCTATCCTTGAAACCGGATGGTTCACCTCCCCGGTATGCAGGAACAAGCATAACCTGTTCGGCCTGACCAATCCACGGACAGGAAAATATTTCGAGTTCGGGCACTGGACGGAAAGTGTCATGGCTTACTATACAAAGGTGCAGTACAAGTACAAGGGTGGCAACTACCTGCTCTGGCTGAGGAAAATCGGATATGCCGAAGACCCGAACTATACTCATTCTATCATTTCTATTTTGCGAATGCTATAACTTTGAATTCAAAAATAATTAGAAAATTATTATCTTTGCAATAGCATAAAGTAAAAGCTTATATGTCAATAAAATAGCACTATAAATGGAATTGAATGAAATTGATGCTTCAAGTATTAAGAATATTTGTGGTAACATAATGGCAGAATCAGATTTCTGGTATCAAAAGGCCATTGAGGCATGGACGCAATGGAAAGATATGTCTATAACAGACAATGAACTCCAAAATTTGCTCTCCATAAAATATGATGATTTTTGCAATTCGAATGATCAGAGGATTGCGGAGATTCGAAAAAATCTGTTTACCGCTGTGGCTTATTTTGATGCTAAATCAAAAGACAAGGATACATATAACTGCTATCCTGACAAACGAACTGTTGCCAGAACAGGCATTCGCCAGGACGATTGGGTTACGCGGTTGCTAAAATACAAACTTAACAATGCAGACATGACTCCAGGAATCAAAAACTTGGTGGACTATTTGGATAATCCTCGCGACAATTTTCCAATTATAAGTGAACCGCACAAAAGAAAAATTTATAATTATTTCATCGGCGAAAATGTAGTTCCCTATAGCGACAAGCAATTTAATTTGGCTATGCGCAATAAATTTCAAGGAGTAATAAAGTGCGTGAACCCCGACAACTATACTGCGGCAGTGACAAAGCTAATTTATTATTTGCGCTCCAAATGGGATGAAAAGCCCGTTGAAATCATTAAAGGCTTGTTCGTCCATGAAAGAGGTGACAATTGGAAACAAGAATTTCAAAAAGAAATAGGTAATGGAAAAGGATGTCTTTGGTGGCATACCTTACCAGTAAGCTATAGGAAAGAAATAATGGAACAACTGTCAAGCATTATTGATGATGGAGGCAGCTTTGATTTCTATTATGTCAAAGACAATAAAGCTAAATACAAGGCAAGAGTCATTGATTTTGCCACCGCCGAGAACTATGCCGAGAAGTATAACGAATGGAAGGCAGATAACCCCATTTGGATAGAGGAGGATTTGTCGGATTACAATGATGGCGACCACTCTGCAGCCATAGTGTTTTTTGTTGACAAATTTTGCGAACTGAAAGAACAAATTAGCCTTGACAATTTTGTAAGATATAAAAATATGAAATACAGCAATCGCACAGGAATTGCTGCGTTTACCCGAATAATAAACGAAGATATTAAAAACATGCAAGACGAATATAAGAAAGAGATAAAGGAAACGGTTAACCTGCTTCTCACTGAAAAGAATCTTATCCTGCAAGGTGCTCCAGGCACGGGAAAGACATATAACACGGCTGTAATCGCCGTAGGCTTGATTGATGCTTTGCCTGATGGTGAAGGGTTTGATTTGCCAATGAATGTATCTGACCACAGGCAAATAATGGAACGCTATAATGAGCTTCTCTCAAACAAGCAGATAGCATTTTCAACCTTCCACCAGTCAATGGATTACGAGGATTTTATAGAAGGATTGCGCCCAAAAGTCCTGAATGAACAGGTTATCTATGAAATACATGACGGCATATTCAAAAGGATTTGTAATGTGGCTGAAAGAAATCCCAAAAAGAATTTTGTCTTAATCATAGACGAGATCAACCGTGGCAATGTATCAAAGATATTTGGCGAACTGATAAGTCTGATAGAGAAAGACAAACGCAAGAGTGATGACAGCATCCACGGCCTGACAGCCATCTTGACATATTCCGGCGAGTCTTTTGGCGTTCCGGCAAATCTGTATATCCTGGGCACGATGAACACTACTGACAGAAGCACGGGCACGCTCGACTATGCCTTGCGTCGCCGTTTTGTGTTCAAGACAATGAAGGCCGATGAATATGTGGTGAAAGCCCAAGACAGGGAAATAGCAGACGTGGCCTCAAATCTCTTCACACAGGTAAAAGAGTTTATTGTGAAATATAACAGCGGCGACATGGAAATGGACGATTTGATGATAGGTCATAGTTATTTCCTTGCATCCAATATAGGACAATTGCGAAACAGCCTTGAATATAAAATCAAACCTCTCGTAAAGGAATATGTAAACGATGGGATATTGCGTTTGCCGAGGGGAAAAACCTTGAACGACACTTTCGCATCTTGGTCGAACTTGTTAGAAAATGGTGAAGATGCAGGCTAAAACTATAATAGAGCACGAATGCGTCAAATTCCCAGACATGGAATTTCCCCAATACGACGAAAAGCTGAAAGATGGATTTTGTCTTAATCCGTCGGCGGCACAATTCGACCGCAGGTATTTTCTCCAATTTAATCCGCTGGATAACACGCCTGGCTATGCAGCATCATACGTGGTTGGTGCCCAATGGGTTGAGACGGAGGCCTGTGGAAAATTACCAATTGCCGTGTTGCCGAAAATCCCGAATGTTGATTATCTTGAAATGTTCATGCAATGTTTCAATAATCCAGATGAATACGAATCATTCCATAAGATTTATGACATAGACTTTGAATCAGAAACTATGGAGTGTGAAACACTTGAAAGCATTTTATCACCTTTGCTAATAGTGCAATATGTTAATATTGTGCAGCAGCTTTTGCACAAAGGTTTGAGGAAAAGCTATGTGCCTAAATCGGAAAATCTTTACAAAGTTAGGGGGCGTATTGCCATGAGCGTAAATCTTAAAATCAATACTTTGAAAGGCAGACAGCACAAAATTTTCTGCAAATACCAAGAATATACGAATGATACAATAGAAAACCGCATAATCAAAAGGGCGTTAAATGTATCAAAAGACATTGTTGGCAGACTGCGCAGTTCATCAGTGGCCAAGCTTGACACAATAATCAATGCTTGCCTCTCCAAGATGTCTGATGTTTCTGACTGTGTGAGCCTTAGCGAACTGAAACAAGTTAAATACAACGTCATATATCGGGATTACAAGGAAGTAGTGAACATGGCTAAATACATCCTAAAACGGTATGACTACAATATGAGCGAAGAAAAGGGTCGTACAAATGCAAACATACCACCATTTTGGATTGATATGCCATTGCTGTTTGAACATTACATTGGTGGGATACTGGCCATATCATACCCTGATGACATAATTTACCAAGCAAAAGGTAAAACAGGTTATCCAGACTTTCTCAGCAAGACTACACAGGCGATACTTGATACGAAATATATGCCACAACTCGATGAAAAAGACCCTGAGACAGACATCATACGCCAATTGTCCGGATATAGTAGGGATTGTGAAATTTTGGATTTACTCGGTGCTGATTATAAGACAATCATTCCATGTGCTTTCATTTACCCCGATGCAAAATCAACAGAAAATGGTAATACAGTGTTTTCGCACCCTTTGACGGAATTATTGTCTCCTGGTTCGGTATATGCTGTTAATAAGCTCACTGATTTTTACCGTATAGGTGTAGGGCTTCCAAAAACTTATACAATTGAGTAGCTTATGATTACTAATATTAACAACATATGAATTGGGTAAAAGACATAGAAGGCATATTTTGCTAAGTTGCCCTTTACAAAGCCCCTTGTCCCGTCATAAAGTGAAATTACGGAGCAAGCCAGCAATGTTCCGATGATGCCATAATGCGCCATGAGCGGAAAGGTGAAAACGAGTTGCAACAGCCTTGTGTTTTGGTTGTATCTTTTGTTCCCGAACAGGTGGAACATGAGTATCACGACAATGCCACGCCACCCATAGTCCAAGCCTGAAACCTCCGCCGACAAAGCGGCAAGCAGGACTGAGGCGATGGCCAACGCCCTGCGTTCCCTCATCCATTCGAAAGCAGCCATCGCCGCCACGCCTAAGGATAGCGTGAACATCACGTTGTGCGTGCCGTCAGCTCCTCCAAGCAACTGCCACGGCACTTCGCTGACCACGGCGAAGCCAAGCAGCGTGAGGAAGTATCGCACCCTGTCGCGCGTGTGGGCATACCCCTCAGCCACCAAAAGGGCGAAAACCGGGAAGGCAACGCGCCCGAAACAACGCATCGCCCAGTAAACAAGTGTCCCGCTTTCAAGGAAATAGTAAGCGCAATGGTCGACCACCATCGACAGGACGGCAAGTACCTTCAACGCACTACCACTCAGCCAAAGCAGTTGGTGGATTAAAACCTTTTTCTGACAAACCAGCATATTGTTTTGCTTTCCAAAAATTACTGAAATGACACTGACTGTTTAACCCATCCCAAGTAATTCCTTGACCATGTCCTCGACCTCTTGGTTCACCCGTTTGAAGTTGCGGTTGAGCATTATCTCCTTTTCCCTGTCATTCTTGAACTCGTAGATTTTCGGAAGCGGCACGTAATGTTCCTCCTCCCGCTTTATCTTCTTCATGTCGAAATGCGTCTTGCAGAAATACTTGGTGGTCTTGAACTCCTCCGACTGTTCGATGTCGAACTTGTCCAGCATCCTCTCGTCCGTGGCGGTGAAGTCGCGCGCCGCCTGTCCTGCCAGCCATCCCGTGGCCATGTCCGCTATCTTGGCAGCCGGCACGAGGTAGTCCATCTTCTCGGATATGGTGGTGGAAACCTTCTGGTCGTTGATGGATATGGAGCGCGAGGTCTGCTTGGCCTTGCCGAACACGTCGTTCTGCGCCCATTCCAGCGTCTCCTTGTTGCGCGCCGCCCCCATGAAGATGTTGCCGCAGGTGGTGATGATTTTCTGCATCCCCACCTTTCCGTAGTCGGCCTCCAGTTGCGGAAGCTCTTGAAACCCTAATGTCACGGCCACCTTGTTGGAGCGCGCCGTGCCGATAAGGCGGTCTATCTTGTGGAAGTAGAGCGTGGGCAGCTCGTCCACGATGATGCTCACTGGGATGTTCCCCTTGGAGTTCACACGGGTTATCAGGCGGTTCAGCACCAATGCGTTGAGCGAGCCGATGACCTGCTCCTTCTCCGGGTCGTTGGCGATGACAAGGTAGCTGGGATGCTCCCTGTCGGAAATCTTCAGGTCGAAGTCGTCCCCGGTGAACACCCAATAGGCTTCAGGCGACACGAGTCTTGCCGCATTGACGCGCAACGTGCCCACCATGCCTTCCAGTTGGTCGTTGGCCTTGTTCTCGTAAGCACTCTTAAACGGCGCCATAAGCGAGGCTATCTTGTCATCCTGCATCAGGATATTGAACACCTGGTCGTATGGCCTGCCGAGAAACGAGAGGACATGCGGCATGTCGGAGTATTCCCCCGTGACGGTGTCCGGCTCCACCTCGTTGCCGTCCCTGTCCTCATACCAGCAGCGGTTGATGCGTACCAGCTTTCCCGTGCGGTCTTTATAGCTGTAACCGTTCAAATCCACGAACATCCTGTCCTCGTCCGTGGAGACATCGTTGCCCTTCTCGTCCACGAAGTCCAGCACTACATTGCCGTCCTTGTCTATGGCGTTGAAGTCGTCCCAATTCTTTATCACGATTTCCAGCTTCTTTCCCTCGTGTAGGATGAAGCGTCTGAGCTTCCTGCCGTCCTTGAAGCCCACGGGGTGGAAGTTCACGAAGAAGTAGATGATGGCCGCGAGGAAGTTCTCCGCCGAGTTGGTGAAGAACGCCTCCGAGCCGCCCTTTTTCTCTCCGCCTCCCTTGTTGAGCGAGGCCAGCAGGGTGGCCGCCGTCTCCGAGGCCGCCGCAAGGTCGGGGATGTACTTCCGCTGGATGGGGTTGATGCGGTCGGAATACTCCACGTCGGTAAAGTTGATGGTACGGAAGCCGCAGTTCACGGGCAACCTCCCGGCCTTCCTGTTCTTGCAGAACTGGTAGAAGAGCGTCTTGGCCAGCGTGGGGTACTTGAAGTCATATACCATCATGGCGAAGCCCTTGGCGGCGTGCTGCCGGATGAACGGGTCGATGACGCCGAACGACTTTCCCGAACCGGGCGTACCCAACACAATCGTCCCCCGGAACGGGTTGATGATGTTTATCCATCCCCTATGCATCCTCCGCTTCCAGTAGTATATCATGGGGATGTTCACCGAATAGTCGTTGGCGACCAACGTCTCCGACTGCTGGAACGACTCGTTCTCGAAGTTGAAGCGGTCTTCGCCCACCTTGTTGTTGTAATACTTGGCGATGCCGTCTAGCCCCTGGTGCACTAGCATGGTACCTACTACCGAACAGAGTGCGTACAGGATGCGGTTGGCCGGGAAGCCGAACCAGCTGACGCCGAAGTACATCCCATGGAACACGAAGCACAGCCCGACAAGGGTAAGCCCGGCCAGCACGGGATAGACCACCATCGTGCGCACGTTGAACTTCAACGCCTTCTTCGCCTTTGTCCCGATGCAGACGATGCAGATGCACACCAGCTCCACCACCTTGCAGCCCGACACCGAGTTGAACACCTTGAAGCGCGCCAGCAGGTCGAGAATGAACTGCGTGACGCGGTTGTCCGCCGTGACGGGCAGGTTCATCACAATCTCTATAATTAGGAAGATGTAAATGCAGCTGCGGAAGTAGTTGTACATCTGCTGTTGTTCCCGTGTTTCCTCAAACGCCATAAAACTGAAATTAAGAGTTAAGAATTAAGAGTTGGCTTCGTATAGAAATTAGAACGGTACTTTAATTCCCAAAAGCAATCCGTTACGGAACGTGTCCCCGTGCAAGAAATTCACGTTGTTCTTCTGTATCAGGGCGAACTCCCAGCCGTTCTGGAACACATAGCTGTATTCAAACCCTCCCTCCAATCCGATGAAGAACCGTTTTTGCACCGCGCCGAACTGCGGGCCGAAGCGGAAACGGAGCATCCCGTTCTTGTAGCGCACCAGCCGGTGCTTGTAGACGATGCCGCCGTCCCAATAGTAGCCTTTCCAGAAATCCTTTTCCTGCCAGTGGTTGCCGGCCTCTCCGTACAGTTCCACGGCATTCCCGTAAGACAGCGGATGCTCGTAACCTACGGTCGCGTTCAAGGTGGAGGGGAACAGGAAGCCGGCGTTTACCGCCAGCTTGCCCTGTGCGGACGCGCCAATGGCAACTACCGCACAGCATAAGATAATCAGGAGCTTCTTCATTGCTTGTCGGAATAAGAGATGTAATAATAAGGATAATAGGCGGCATCCTTCAGGATGTCGGCATCGAAGCCGTCCGCATGGAGGATGTCCTCGTACTCGATGGTCAGCACGATGACCCGTCCGCTGATCTGGTTCTCGGATATTTCAATGCGCAACACCTTCTCGTCGGGGAAGGTCAGCTTGGGCAGCACCATCACGTTGCGGTAGTCCTTCCTGAACTTCCTCGTGGAGTTGAGCGTAAACACGGGCGACAGCTCGATGGTCTGCGAGTTGGTCGCCTTGGTCTCCTTCTTGTCCGTGAGCTTCACGCGGATTTCCTCGATGTCGTAGGGAATCTTCGTTTTGTTGCGCAGCGAAAAGTCGATGAAGAAGTAATCCCCGACGGCGTAGATGTTGTTGACCGTGGCCTTCATCCCGTGCGCCCTCGTCACGATCTGGTTGTACTTGCGCCTGCTGCCGTACACCGCCCACGCATAGCGTGCCATCTCGGACATGGGCATGGTGACTTCAGGGTTGATGTAGGACTGCGTGTGGGTGTACGGCACCTCGAAGATGGCGGCCGCCTGTCCCGGCACTTCGGTATAGAGGACATCGTACTGTGCGATGTGCCTTTCCCCGATGAGCGTAATGGTGCCCAGCAGCTCGTTCTCTGTGTAGCCGCCGGACCGTATGGAATCGCCCTCATCGTGGTACGGCTTGATGCGGACGATGTTGTCCGTGCATTGGTTGCCTGCAATCTTCGGGGTGGAGATGTCCACCAGCTTGATGGGTTCGGGCATGACGATGTGCGTGGTCACGTCCCGGTTGACATAAATTTTCTCGTTGGCGTAGGCGGCCATGCCCACGGCACAGAGCAAAGTCAGTAAGATGGTTCTTGCTTTCATATAAATGCGTATTTGTCTTTCAAATTATGTTCACCTTGCATCGTCCGAGTTGATGAGATAGACGATGGTGTTGTACTTGATTCTCGCCTTGTTCTTCCGGATGTTGGAAGACAGGGCGGAAGTAGCGGAGTTGTACATGTTCTGCAGGGCCTGCAAGGCAACGGCCTCGCCGGATATGCCGGAACCGTAGCCGCCGTCGGACTCGATGTTGATGTCCTGCTGCACCACGTTGGAGCTAGCGTCCTTCACGAAATCGCGGAACGAGGATTCGGGCACGTAGAAGCCCTCCATGCCGTCGTTGTCGAATACGGACAGCTTGACCTTGATGAACTTGTCCCCGGCAAGTATGCTGGTGATGGTAGCCTTCACGCGCTGGCTGGAGAATCCCGTCACCGTGCCGTAGAGGTAAGTGCCTTTCCTCAACTTTGTGCCGCTCACCGTCACATCGTCAAGCAGCTTGAAGCGCAGGCGCGTGCCTTCCTTGGCCTTGGTTGTCTGGTCAATCATGGCGCGTATCAGCCTGGCTTCCGCCGCACCGTCGGGAGCGGCCACCGTATGGAACTTGTCCGCATTGGTGTCGGCAGACTTGATGACAAGGTTCGGGCGGTTTCGTTCCGCCTCTTCCTTGCGGACTTTCGCCAATGAGTCGGCACGTTGCCTTTTGGCCGCCTCTTCCGCTTCCGGGTCGCCGAACCCAAGGCCGCGCCCGATGGCCTTCTGCCTCTCGTAGCTGCGGCGTTGGATTTCCTCCAGGTCACGGGCGAAGTCGTCCTGCGAAGTGTAGCCCATGCCACTGCTTCCATCAGACATACGGTCCGAAGGTGTATTATTACCGTAGGCGTATGAATTGATGTGCCGCCTGGACTCCGCCAGCGAGCGTTCCAGTTCCTCCATTTCCTGCTGCTGCCGGATTCGCTCCGCTTCCGCTGCGTCCAGCTCGTCCAGTTCCTCCTCGCTGTAGCCGTGTCCCGGCTCCTCTTTCTCCTCCTTTTCCTCGCCAATGCCTCCCACGGCGGTAAAGGCGTCCTCGTCGCCGAAGCGGCGCGACATCTCGTACATTTTGTCCCCGGCTTCCTCGGCGTGTGCTTCGGGCAGTTCCGTGTTGATGCGGTCGGTGGCCACGGCCTGTTCCGGCTCTCCGCCGCCCCCAAAAGTCTGCATCACGAAATACACCAGGGCGCACAGCGGTATGAAGATGACCGCCGGGAAGATGTACTTGGGTTGTTTGAAATTGACTTTAATCATGTTCTCCGTTGTTATTGATGAATTTTACAATGTTCTCCAGCCGCTTGTACTGCCTGACAATCCGCAGGGAGTCACCGTGCGTTTTCCGAGGCATGGCTATCAGGGAGTCAAGTTCCCGTCGGATGGCCCGTCCGCTGTCCGCCAGCTCCTGTATCGTGGCACGGTGCAGGCCTTTGTTCGACTGTATGGTGCGGAAGCCTTGGAACAGGGGTTCCATGCTGGCAATGGCGCCGATGCCGTGTGCGTTGTCCGTCCCGTCCGGCTTGCTATTGTTCATGACAAGGGAGCATACCAGCAAGAGCGACAATGTTCCCGTAACACAGGCAAAAGTCCTTTTCGGATGCTTCCGGGCCCAGATGTTCGCCAGACGGATGCGACCGGCCAACCGGAGTCTTTCCCCGGCCTTTCCCAGTTTGGGTTGCAGCCATGCGCGGATTTGCAGGTGCGTCCTTAGCCTGCTTTCCCGAAGTTTCTTTCTGATTCTCATATCCAAATCGCATTTAGTAGTCCAAATCCTTGTTTTCAAGCGTCCTCCAGTTGGTAATCAGCAGCCCGTGGGGATTGTTCCGCGTCCTTGGCACGGACTCAACATATCCGGTCGTGACCAAAGAACGCTTCAGGTCACGGGTGCGCCGCTTGATGAGCTGCGTACCGTAGTAGGTGAACTTCCGTTCCTGTTCGTCGAAGTCGATGGAGTCGCACATGACGGTGCAGACCGCCGACGAGGAGATGATGTCGGAGTAAAAGCCGTTCTCGTCCATCGCCTGCTTCTGTTTCAACGCCGTGCCGTCCGCCATGTACATGGCCTTGCCGAGTGTCCACTTGATGTAGTCGTTGTCGGGCGGCAGGTTGAAGAAATACTGATGGAAGAGCTGGATGTGCGCCTTGGCCTCCATCGTGAAGTTGGCCTCCAGCTGCGCGCGCTCGGCGAGGAACGGGATGTTGCCATCCAATATGTATATCTGGTCCCTTTCCTTGTTCACCAAGGAAATGCAGCACCATACGGTGAAACCGCAGATGACGGCGCAACCGCCTATGGTGGCCAGCACCGTTATCATGGCGAGCCTTGTTTTCTGTGCCAGTGATTCTATGAGCATATTCTTGAAATATTAGGTTTATCTTCCTGATTTGGGCTTGACCATGGAAATCGCGCCCCCGGCCACCGAACCGGCCGCGCCTCCTGCCATGGAAGCGATGCCCGTAGCCGTGGAGCCTGCCGCCGTGGCCGCGCCCGAACTTACGCCGCCGGGGATGAGCCACGAGGCCACTTCCGGGACGAAACGTATAATGTACGCGCCGACCAGCATTCCCATGGCGTACATGCAGTTGGAGCCGATGCCCTGCAGCCCCAACGCGCCTATCTGCGACCATGAGTTGACCGAACCGTGAAGCAGGTGCTCGTAGGCCACCAAATCCTGTTGCAGGTTGTAAAGCAGGATGAAGTCAACGTAGTACAGGCACATGTAGGTCACGAAGCCCCACAGCGAGAGGGAAAGGAACTTGGACATCCACTGGCTCCACGCCGAGTTCCACGGCGGGGCGAGGGACAGGGCGAACATGATGGGGCAGAATATCATCATGATGGCCATGAAGATGCGCTGCGCCACGAGGATGCCGTAGTAGGACATCTGGAAAATCAGCTCTCCCACGAAGCGGATGACATCGTTTATCCATTCGCTGACCTTGGTCTCCGTGGCCACCACCGCCCGTTGGGCGTAGTTGTTGATGGTGTTGCCAAGGTTCTCCACGTTGTAGATGAGTTTGTCCCACCATGCGGCGTCCTGTCCGATGGCGGCCACCTGCTGCGCGGTCGCGATGGAATCCTGTACGGTGCGCAGCCGGTCCAGGTACTCGCTTTGTTTTTGAGCCACCTTCAGCTCGAAGGCGGCCACCTCCTTGTTCTTGGCCTGCGCCATCGCCTTGCTCGCGCTTTCAAGTCCCTTGCCGGGCACCTGCAGGGCGTCACATATCCACGAGGAGGAAGAGATGCAGATGGAGATGCCGACGATGCGGAGGAGCTTCATTACGTCCATGCCGCGCCGTCCGAGCATCATCATCCAGCACTCGTAGGAACCCACGCAGAGGGCGAGCAGCAGCCCGATGATACGGGCCAGTCCCACCGCGTCGCCCAGCACGGCCACGTTGGGGAACGTTTCCATGGCGACAAGGAGCTTGTCCAGGCTCTCGTCGATGGCCGGAAGGCCTATGGTCAATAAAACAGCAGACAGTTGCATAATCGTATTCTTATCTTCATGTAATACATTTTAATTCTAATAATGTGTGGCGGCCACGGCGCAGAGGTTGGCGGTCTGTTTCACGAGTGCCTCCATCTTTCCTTTGGCTTCTTCGTAGGCTTGCTGCCGCTTGGCGTTCTCCAGTCCGTAGCCCACGCCCGTCTTGCGGATATAGGCAATACCTGCGCAAAGGATTTCATTCTGCCTGCCCAGTTCGTCCACCTGCGGCTTCAACTTTCCGCCGCTTTTCGTCATGCAATAGAGCAGGCCGTCGGTGATGCAGTCCTGCATCCGGTTGAACTCGTCCTTGTAGGCCGGATAGACCAGGTCAACGGCGCGGTCGGCCTCCCGGACAAGCTCCTCCTTGTACAGCTCTTCCACATATTTGCGTTCTTCCTCCACCTTCTCCAGCTTCTGCCGCTGGGTCTCCTCGGATATGACCCGTGTGGGCATGATGCGTTTGATGTTCGACTTGGATTCCTTGAAGCGGACACGGAAGCCGGACTTGAAGCCCGCCCATTTCCAATACATTTCCGCGCCGGAGTAACCCTTGTGCAGGAAATAATAGTACCAGTCGGGCGCGAAGTCCCACGGCCCGTTCTCCATGGACTGCCACTGTTTCTTCTTCTCGTTGTCACGGACGGGCACTTGTGCTTCCGCCACAACCGGGGCGAAGACTACACACAGCAATAATATGGCCTCTTTAACTTTCATATCCTTTGTTCCATTTGTCTATTATCGTTTTCGCTATCTCGTCCTTGACCTCGGAGTTCAGTATCTCCCAGATGTAATCCGGCTTCCATCCGCAGTCGGTAATGAGGTAGCAGTACAGGTTCGCGTTGTCGATGATGTACCTCGCCCTGTCGATGGTGGTTTTCAGCCTCATCACCAGGTTCAGCTTCTCGTCCATGGAAGCCTTCATCAGGTTGATGCCGGAAGCGGCCACCGACGCATAAAGCTTGTAGCAGTGCTTCACTTCCCTCGATATGGCCAGGTTGGCGTCGGCATAGTACCACGCCACGAAGGGCTTCTTGCTGACATGGCCGAACGTGTTGGAGGTGAAGTCCTTGTATTCCTTCACCAACCGGTACAGCGCGTTGGCCGTGGAAGAGATGGCGCCTGCCAGCACTAAGTAGGAATGGGCATTGTCCAGCTTGGTGTTCAGGGTGGTGCGCACGTCGTTGAACTTGCCGGCCCCCTTGGTGAGGAGCGACTGCTCGCCGAAGCTGGCGGCCACACGCTGCATGGCCTTGTCCTCGTCCTTCTTGACGGCCTTGTGCAAGGCAATCAGGGCCTCGATGGTAGGGAGGTCTTTGGGGATGACTCCGGCCGATACCCTGACGGGAAGCGACAGGACGGCGATTGCCATAAAGGCGGCAACAAAAAACGCCCTGTAATTTCCTATACCTTTTATATTATAGTCCATGGCTCTTGTTGTCTGGTTCAGTAATTGGAAGCTACAAGCCCGTTCCATGACTGGACAAGGCTACCGACACGGTTCTTCATGGTCACCACGTTTGCCCAGCCCTCCGGGTCGATGGCAAAGAAGAGGTCGTCCGCTGTGGCATACTGTGCCATGAGCATCATTCCCTCCACCTTGTAGCGTATCTTCGTAAGGTTAGTATATATGCGATTGGCCAGGGTCAGCCGCTCGTAGCGGTCGAGCAGGTTGTACCCGTCGCTTTTCCTCTCCGCCGTGGCTTCCCCTTTGAGCGGGTTCTGCACCCTGGCGTTGTTCACGATGTTCACGAAGTCGCCCACCAGTTGTTGGGTCTCGGCTACGAGGTTGCCGAGTTCATTGAGGCAAAGCAGCTTGTTCGTAAACTTCGCCCTGCCCACCGTTTCAATAAGTTCCGGCACGTCTTTGAGGATATCGAAGGCGCAACTTCCGATTTCCTTGTAGTAAAGACTCTCCGTACCGAAACCGGAGATGTTTTCCATCGAGAGCTTGTACAGCTCCTTGATGGTGGCCATGCTCACGGTGTAGAGTTCCACCTTCTGCTTCTTGGAGGCGATGGAGTCCAGCCGTTGGTTGTGCTGCCCCTCGATGAGCTTCTGCGAGGCCAGGTTGGCGCCCACCGTTGCGATGCAGTTACGGTCTATGACGATGCGCCATCCGGCAAACGTGGGGGCGGACGCGGCAAACAGGAATGTTCCTAACAATATGTTTTTCAGCTTTCCCATAATGACATTACTTTTTGATGTTGGTTGACTTGTCTGGCGAACTCCAGGTACTTGGGGCTGCCCGCTTTTTTACGGTCGGCCTCGATGCGCGTGATGGCCTCCTGCACCGTGCCGTAGTGCCGCAGGTATGTTTTCAACGCCTCTTTTTCCGTCCGCTCGGTGGTGTAGGCCCAGTAACATTCGGGGGCTTCCTCCACGCCGTAGACGTCGGAATGCTGTCCCCGGCATATCCACACCTCCTTGAAGTAGCTGCGCCCCTCGTGGTTGTCAAGCGCGTTGATGGTGAATATCTGCTGACGCTGAACGGGGGTCAGCCCCAGTATGGCGGCTATCTGTTCGTACCTGTCCTTGAACTTGGACTGGTCAAGCAGTATCTTCACATCGGAATTATTAATGATGGCCTCCTTCACGATGGGCGAGTCTATCACGTCGTTCAGCTCCTGCGTGACCACCCCGGCGATGCCGTGGAACTTGCGGACGGTCTTGTACAGGTACTTGATGTACTCCGCCATCGTGGGCGAGGCGATGGCCTTCCACGCCTCTTCGATTATCAGGGCCTTGCGCCCTTTCTTGATGCGCATTTTCTGGAGGAACACGTCCATGATGATGAGCACCACGATGGGGAAAAGTACAGGGTCATCTTTTATCTTGTCGATTTCGAATACGATGAAACGCTCGTTGAAGAGGTCAACATCCAGGTCGGCGTTCAGCGTCGTCTCCAGCTCGCCGCCCCGGTAGAACTGCTTGAGGATGGCTGCGAAGTTGTGTATGTCGAATGTTATTTTCTCCAGGGAAGTGATTTGCGGGATGCGCTCCACGGCGAACTCGTAGTAGGAGTTGAAGGAAAGTTCCCTGACCTTCAACCGCCGTTTCTGCTCCTCCATGCGGTCTATCTGCTTGTCTATCTTGACCAGCATGGTATTCTCGTACAGCTCCTTGCGGTATTTCTCCACGATATGTGCGGCGTGTTCCCTTTCGGACTCCGAGGCGGCCTTGTCGCGCATGAGGACCATAAGCGAACGGCACTGGCGGACGAGCTTCATGCGCCTAACTTCCGAGGGGAGCAGCAGGGCGCGGCTTTCCGGCACCTCCGGCGAATCCTTGGCGTTTATCAGGCGGTCAATATCTTCCATCTCATGGTTGTACTTCTCGTAATCGTCATCCATTTTGGCGTCTACAAGTAGCTTCTGCCGCAACTCCGCACGCTGCTTCTCCGTGAATTTCTCGAAAGGATGGAAATAGGCATCGTAATACTCCACGAGGGTTTGGTTGACTATCATGTCCTCTATCTTGCTCGGAAATGCGCTGCCCTTGAATATGAGGAACACCAGCGATTTGAGGAAGTTTTTCTTCTCGCCGAAGTTCAGCCTGTATTCCTCCGCCGTGACCTTGAAGGGGTTCATGGAGATAGGTTTCTCCTTGGAATAGGAGATGTACGTGCCGCCGTAGTAGCCACAGATGCCCTCGTAGGAGTCGCCCGTGTCCACCATGACCACATCCGTCTGCTGTTCCAACAACTGGCGGACGACTGAGTTCATATGAAACGACTTGCCGCTTCCGCTTGGCCCGATACAGAAGAAGTTGGCGTTGTCGGTCATCTTCACCTTGCCCTCCTTGCCCGTGATGTCGATGCAGACGGGCAGCCCCTGCCGGTCGGTGTAGTACGTGGTCAGGGGCGTGTCCTCCGATTCCTTCAGGTGTTCCTTGAAGAAGAAGCACAGGGCGGCGTCCGACAGGGTAAGGAACAGGTCGTAGTCGGGATTGAAGGCGTAGGCATTGCCGGGGAAGCTGTCGGTGAACAGCTCCAGCTGGTTGTAGGCCGTGCGCGAGGGCATGATGCCGCACCCGTACAGCTTGGTTTCCAGGTAGGAAGTGACGGGAGTGACCTTGTCCGCCGGGCAGCTCACTAGGATGTTGAAGTTGGCGTAGACCAGCAGCGAACTGTCCACGGCAAGCTTTTCCAAGACCTCCTCGATGTCTGCCTTGGCTATCCGGTTGCTCGGGTCGGGCATGGAGCCGTGACGCTTGGCCTTGGCCTGGAGCTTGCGGAGCAGCTTGCGCTGTCCGGGTATCTGCACCACCTGGTTGTACACCACGCAATCCGCATGGGGAACGCTTGTCAGAAACGAGAAAAGGTCTGTGGCGATGCCGTAGCCGTTGACGCCGGCCTGCGTGTAGGGCCTGATGCGTGAGGGCAGGTTTATCTCGTCGATGTCCACCAGCGGATAGGAGCGCACCACGCGGCCGCCCACCTTCAGGTACTCGTCCGAAGCCTTGAAGTTACTCATGGAGAACGGGCCGTGGCGGAAGCGGAAGGCCATGAAGCGGTGGCAGTATTCGTCCACCTCGTCCCTTGTCAGCCGCCTGTGGCGGATGTGCCTCTCGCTCAGGATGTCCTCCGCCTTGGCCACCTTGGAATGGAACTCCGCCCACTTCTTCGGGTCGTACTGCACGAACTGGCCGCGCTGCGCCTCCTGCGTGATGACAAGGTAGGTGCGTATCTCGGTGAACTCCCTTCCCTCGAAGTAGCGGAAGTAGCTCCGCGTCAGGAACTCCGCATCCTCCGGCACGTCGTGGTGGTAGGCCTGTCTGCAGAAGATGTCCTGCTTCTGCAGGGCGTAGCCCTCGCCGAGTGTCTGTACGAGGTTGGAGAGCACGTCTTGGAAGCGCAGGTACTGCTCCGCGTCCGTGCATAGCTGCTGCACGGGGTTGGCCGTCTCGAATATGACCGAAGGCTCGCCCCTGGCGGAGAAGAGGACGGCATGGCCGTCCGTCTCTTCCAGCTGGGCGTAAAGCCCCTCGAATGCCCGTTTCCTGTTCTGTGCCATAGGATGCTTTCTGTTTTTATCAGTTCTTCAATTCTCTTTAATCCGTTTTCCGGATGTTCTTATAGACGTAGATGCCCTTCGCCCGTTTCTTGTTGTGCAGTCCGCTGCGTTGCTTGACGAAGATGGTGGCCAGCCCTGCGGCGGCCATCACCAGCATGGCGATGAACCCGGCAAGTTTTCCAAGGGCGATGGAGAAGACGATGAATCCCACGAAGGACACGCCTATGGCCACCGCCGCCAGTGTGAGGAAGCGGCCGCGGATGCCCATGAACTCTAAAGGCTTCTGGAGTCCCTTGAACACGGGAAAACCGTCTTGATTACTCTTATTCTCTTCCATGATTTACGTGAAGAAAAGTGGCAAAGCCTCTGACAATGCGATGAACGCGATACAACCGCCGATGGTCAGCATGATGGTCTTCTTGACGTCCTGGTCGCCGTTCTGCATCTTGAAATAGACATTGAACGCACCTACGAGGACGATGACCGCCGCAATGGCTTTCATGAGGTTGGAGACGGGAGTCTGGTAGGAGCTTACTTCCTGCGTGGCCTTGGTGAAGCCTGCCGCTCCCTTGCTTCCGGCCATTGCATCGCCGGCGGCGAGGGTGAGCGCCACGAGGGCGAGCGTGCCCTTCCGGGCGAACGCTGACTGTTTGAAACGGACGAATGCACGTAGGCATTTTCTTTTTAGTGTCTGCATTTCTTTAATCATTAAATAGTTGTTTCATCGCCAAAGGAACAGGAGTCGCTAAAGGAACGTGTATTTGCTCACCTTGCGTTCTCGCAGGTGTATATGACAATGCCGAGGTCGCTTGTGCCGGTTTCCGCCAGCCTGTCGATTTCATGGATGAGGTCGTCCACAAGGATGCCGTCGGTCATGATGGCCTCACGGTAGCCGGGGCGGCGGAAGTCTTTTCCTTGTCGAGGGTCTGGTTCGGATTGCCCGTGGTTAACCGCTTCTTCTTTCTTCTCCTCGTCCCTGCTGACTCTGGTCGGACGGAAGCTCCTTGCCTCGTCCGATATGTCTATCTCTTCTTCCGTATGGTTCTCCTGTTCCGCGTTCCGGGCCGCCTGCGCTTTCCTGATGTCCGTGAAGATGAGGAAGGCGTAATAGCAGGCCATTGCCACGAAAAGGATAAAAACGATTTGTCCGTACTGCATGGCTATATGGCATTGGATAATGGTGTATTGTCTTCGGGAAAAGGCAGGAAGGATAGTCCAAGTCTAGTGGCCTTGGCTTCCAGCCGGGCTTTCCGGCATGTGGCTTCGGTGAAGTACAGTATGTTCCTGTGTACGCCGGTGATGTATCCGTTGGCTTTCAGCCGGGAGCGTATCCTGACCTTGGCGCGGTGTGAGATAACCTTGAGGCGTGTGAGGGGGTCAAGACCGAATACAGCCCTGCGCCGTTCGCGGCGTACCAGCTCATTGCGGACACGGGACGACATCGCGTAACCCTTTGCCTTGCTCCGGCTCAGCCCCAGCTTGCGTGCCATGCGGCTGACTGTGGTGCGGCTGACGCCCAGGTCGCCGGCCATCTCGGCGTAGGAACGGTTGTCGAAGTGGCGGCTGATATGTCCGGCACGTTCCAGCCACCGGCTCTTGGCCAGCTTCTCCAGTCCGAGTTCGCGAGCTTTTTCCTTCACGGCCGTTACGCCTATCTGGAGCATATAGGCAGTATGTGCGGTGGTCTCCACGGGATAAAGCTCGGCAAGCCGGGAGAGCATGGTTTCTGTCCAGTCGATTCTACGCATGGGATTCAGGATTATAGTTGTTGAACAATGATTTCTTCTCGCGGCGGTATTGCGCCAGTAGGGAAAGGTGGTTCTCGAAGAACGAGCGGATGATGGCGTTCACGAGGTCGGAACGGCAGCGGCCACGGATGTCGCAGTCGTCAAGCGAGTCGGCCAGGTCGCGGTCGAGTTTGCATACCAGACGGTCTGCCTTGCCGTTCCCGTCCGTCGGCGCTTCAAGGTAGGCCATGAAGTCCTGCCAGCACTTGTCACCGGGATGTGCGGTGCCTTGCTCCGCTTGTCCTTCTCCCTTGAATGCAGGTTCGTCGTCATTGATGCCTCTGGTGAGGTCGTCTATTTGTAATTCCTTGTTCATTACGCTATGGTCATTGATGGTTTATGTCTTTGGGGGTGCCGTCAACGAAAATTCCGGCGTATATTTTGTCGAACACCGGACTGACGATGCCGGCCTGCATATCCAGTTCCGCCACCGTGCTGAAACGTTCCATGTCGGCCCGCTTGGGAATCTTGTCCGTCACCAGCCCATAGTTGGCGAAGGTCTTCCCCGTGTTCTCCCACAGTTCCAGCTCGGAGCGTTTGCCCACCCGTCCGTCATGGAGGTTGGGGACGATGAAGAGCCGGGCTTTCATCCGTCCGCCCACGGCCTTGCGCAGACGGTCGATGAACAGGAGGAAGCTCGCGGTGGAGGGGACGGTCACCAGGTCGTAATGGAACGGCACGACGATGATATCCGAGTTGACGAACATGGGTATCAGCCCCTCCGCCTTCAGGCTGCCGGGCGAGTCCATGAGCACCACGTCTATGCTGGGGTCGTTGTGCAGCTTCTCCATGAGCGCGGTCATGGCCTGCTTGTCGTTGGCCTCGTAGGCCAGCACGTCGTAGGGTACGGCTTCCTCGCCGTATTTCTTGATGTCGGCCTTGCGGCACTTCATGATGGAGTGCTGGAAATCGCAGTCGACGACCACGGCACGCACGCCCTTCGTCACAAGGTAGTTGGCGAAGGTGACGCAGAGGGTCGTCTTGCCGACTCCCCCTTTCTGGTTGGCGAATGTCACGATGACGGGTGTCTGTATCATTTTGTCCACGGTCGTTTGGTTCGGTGCAAAAGTATGCACCGGATAGGACGGTAACGAAATGCACAACACTTTTGTGTTTCAGGTCAGCCTGACCGAAGTATTTTATGCAGCGGATTAAAAGGTATGACGGCTTATGCGGCCAGACAGGTGACAAAAGGGAGTCTCCGTTTTTTCCTCATGGTCTACCGTTTAAGGTTGCGTCCGTCGTCAATGTCATCGTAGCCTCCCTTGCCGCCGACTTCCCACTCACGCTTTTCGGCATGGCTTCCGGCACCGGAATCCTTCAATCCGTGTATGTGTATCTTCTTTCCGCCGTTTCCGGTGGAATGTGTCTGCTTGGCCTGTTGCTTCCGTGGCCGGGGTTTCAGCCGTTCCGTGTCAAGCCCTTCCGCCGCAAGGTCTATCACGATGTGTCTTTTAAAGTTGACGGCATATGCCGCGCCCGCTTCCTCGCGGATGATGAAGCCTTCCTCATGAAGGGCACTTTTCACGGAAAAGACGTTCTCGTCATTGAAGATTTCATGCAGGCGGCTGACGGCATCCGTATGGGACTGCGGCCTTTCGCCTGACAGGTCCACCAGATCAGGACGGTTCACCTTGAAGATTTTGCAGAGCAGATCGCGTTCAGCTTCTGTGGCCGGGTGGAACATCTCGATGAAACGGATGCGGTTGTTCCGGTCGATGGCTTCCGCCATGAACGGCTTTAACGGGCGTGTCTGTCCGTCAAAGTGGATGACGCCTTTCTTGATATAGGCACGCTGCTTCCTCAGCTTCTGGAAAATCTCGCCCTGCGTGATTTTCGGGTTGAGGGTGAGCAGCCGGTCTATGTAGTCCTCTATGCGTGCGAAGCGTTGTTCCGGGGTGGCGAAGTCCAGAAGCTGTTCCGTGGCCAGCACCCTTGCCCCGTTGATGACGGTACGGTGGGCGTGGTCGACAATCATGTAGCCGTAGGGCGCATCCTTCCTGCCGAAGAACACGAGGTCGATGCCGAACTTCTCCTTCAGCTCTTTCTGCAGCTCTTCCTTGCCGCCGCTCACGTCCCGGTATTTTTTGAGGATGCTCCGCAGCTGGCGGCAACGGGCGCGTTCCCTATAGCCGCTTTTGAAAAGCTGTTCGACTTCGGCCAACGGAATTTGCCGCTGCACCTTGCCGCCATGCTTGATAAATACGTTTTCATCTTTCTTATATACCTCATATCCCATAGAAACCATGATTGCCTTGAACTGGGCGAAAGAGGAGAAGGTATATTGCCTGGCCGCGTCCATGTCGTCGGCAATCTTCTTTTGCCTGTCCGTGCCGAGAATCCTGTCTATGACTTCCTGGGAACGCCTGCGCTCGTGACTATAGGCTATCTTCCTGCCGTCGGGGGCGACACGCGAGGTGATGATGTGCAGGTGGGTGTTGTCGGTGTCATGGTGGGCGTAGATGAGCCAAGGTTGTCCGGGTTCGGCATATCCCATTTCCTTGAGGTATCGGTGCGCGAAATCCAGCAGTTCGGATTCCGTCATCTCACGGCCTTTGCAGCTGACGGCCACATGGAACTGCGGTTTCCGGATGCGGCTGTTGGTGGAACTGTATTTTTTGAGATAGCCGGTAAGCTCCTCCGTGGTGGGTCTGCCTGCCAGACCGATTGTCCCGAAGTTCCGCATCTCGATGAGCCGGGCAAGCCCTTTCGATACCTTGTGTTCGTTGTAACCAACGGCATGGAAGTCCGCGCTTCCGGGTAATATGGTCGCTATCATCTTGGGGTGGTGTTATCTGGATTGGTGATATGTCTGGTTCTAAGGCTTGTTTATTCTTGATGTGAGGATGTCAAGTTGTCTTTTTATCCCGTTGACGGTTTCCTGTGTGTCCCGGATGAGCGGCAACAGAACTTCCCGGATATAGCTTGGCGGCAGCAACCCTGCAACCGCCAGCTCGTTGGCACGCTTCATCGCCTGGTTGATGTTCCCGCCGATATGGGACAGTTCGCTTTGGTATCTGCGGTAAAACGAACCGAGTTCCTGCATGAGTTCAAGCTGCCGCCTGACGCTTACGTTTGAATACTCTTCGAGTGCCTTGCGCACGTAGTGGCTTACGGTCTTGTATTCAGCCGATTTCTCCTTGAACTCCCGGACTTCTTCCGGGGTCATCCTTACCTTGATGTACTTGTTCCTATGTTCCTTCATGTTCCGGTTTGTTTGCAACCGGGATTGTCTTACCTTATTTCGCAGGGCGAAACAGCGGCGGTGCCGCTCCGGTGCATGGCATCCGGCAAGTCACTTTTGGGGGAACAAACGGAGTTTTGTGGCCACAAAAGTACAACTTGCTTGGAAAATCCTGCAACGCAGGGCAATGTCATCCCGGGTTCTTTTTTGCGTCAAAATTACCGTGGAAAGGGGCTTCCGGACAAAATGCACAACACTATTCTTCAAAGGAACATATCAATTTGACCGGGGTATCGAGAGCATCCGATTGTCGGGTTTGTCAGACAGGATTTATCTTGGACTGTGTGTATCGGGTCATTCAGTTATCTTATAATCCAAGATGGGGAATAGGGCTGACCTTGGTTCCAAGTGGTCGGTTATGTTGGTTCATCTATCCGTAATTTATCGGAAACATTGTCCGCTTGTCCAATAACAGGAGGGAAAAAGAAACATTGGCTTTCGTTTTTCAGGTGCTAATGAGCTGGGATATTTCAGCATGATGCAATAATGTAGTAATGTAATGACCGACCAAGGCTAAGACGACCTTGACATTACTTTATAGTCACTCATCAGACCAGAGAAAACTAGTTTTTTGCACCTGATGATTTCGGATTTTGGAAATACAGGCACTTGTCACCAGTATATTTCAAACGATATGTATAAAGCTATCTTGATATGGAAGCACAATGGGCAATCGTTTGTCAATCAAGGGTTTTGTTGGAAAATTGCAACCGAAATATTTTCGTATGTCGCTGATTTTTAGTATATTTATGGTGAAAAATAGCCTCGTATGGCTTATGGTTTCACTTAATTTTGAGTATATGTTTGAACTGTTACTGATAATATACCTGGTACCTGTCATCATCGTGCTTTCGCTTCTGCTACGGTTGGTATTATGGCTGGCAAGGAACGTGCTTCGGCTTGCCGGATGGCTGTTGAAGAAGGTGTGCGTCCTTGTATGGAAGGGATTATTGCTGTTGGTCGGCATCTTCCTGGGGCAGTGTTGTGCCAACCGTCCGCCGGATTCAAGATAAAGGCGAAACAGCAAAGCCGCACCTGTCTCGGACGGTCAGGTACGGCTTCGTGCTGTGTTCGGATGGAATGGTGTTTTTCCCTCATGTCAGGTTTTGGACTTACAGACAAACGGGCTAAAATCCTTTGCCTTTGCTTCTCTCATAGACAACTTCCTTTTGGGTGTCGCAGTTTGTGATGCGGAACTGTACGGTGCATCCGGTCGGTATGTCACTCGGAAGTTCTTTTGCCAGCCTGGCAATCACCTGGTCAACATTGCTGAAACCGATGTCTGTAAATTCGGATAGCACTTTTCCCTTGA
Organism: Bacteroides sp. An269; assembly: GCF_002159755.1. Lineage (NCBI taxonomy): Bacteria > Pseudomonadati > Bacteroidota > Bacteroidia > Bacteroidales > Bacteroidaceae > Bacteroides > Bacteroides sp. An269. The sequence continues at coordinate 4,715 of NZ_NFJG01000006.1, read as the reverse complement.
AATAGGCCCGTCCGCGAATCATCATCTTCTTGGATATGCGGAACAGCTTGTCTGCCGGGGCTTCAATGTCACGCGCTTTGCCTTGCTTGCTCTTCTCGTCACTGAAAAAGATGAAGTCGATGACCTTGGCGTTCAGCCTCCATGCCGGGGTGAAGTCTATCTTGACATAGCCACGGGTGACATTCAGGCCGTGGCTGTGGTTCATGCCGAACGCCACTTCATAAAGGTTGGCATCACAGTCATTTTGGGCGATGGTCGCCCACGTGTGCCGGAACGTGTAATAACAGTAGTAGTCCTCCTTTTTCATGCCCATGTCGGCGCATATCTTGCGTATTCCGATATTCACGTTGGCATTGAAACTGTCGGAGTTGCTGTAACGGCTGTGGAATACGAACAGGTATTCATCATCCTCGCCGGACAAATACTTCTCAAAAGTGGACTGGATAAATGGTTCGATACGCATTTCCATGTATGCCTCGTCTTTCCGGCTGTTGCGGGTCTTGGCTCTTTTATAGCCGATAATGCCATTGTTGTAGTCCTTCTTTTTGAGTTCGTAAAGGTCAACGGTATTGATGCCACCAATGCACAACGAAAGAAGAGCCACATCCCGGCCAAGCTCCGGAAGGGGAGACAGCATCTTTGTTTTTGGAAGCGGACGGTTGAAGAACTCACGGCAAGCTTCCGCACTGATTGCCCTTTGCACTGTGCTATCTGATTTTGGAATCTTTATTTTCAGCCAAGGGTTGAACTTTATACGCATGATGCCACGTTCTTCATCGTTTAACTCGATAATGGCTTTTTTGAAAATCTGTCTCACACAAGTAGGATACATTTCTTTGGCTCGGTTTGTTTTTGCCAGACTGTCTATCCATTTTTTCAAAACAACAGAGGTAAGTGTGCTGAACATAATTTGTGTCGTTCCCAAATATCGCTCAAGATGATTAACGGCAAGCTGATAATTTTTTGCATTTCGAGCATGACCACCATTTATCATTTGAGCAATGAAATTAGCTGCGAACTCACTAAAGTTTACATCACCATCCGAGTGCTGAAGAAATTCTATCAACTCAGAGACTGAATAGTTTGATACCTCATGACGATTAATCATATCAGAGTAACGTAATATTTCACGCGAACAAAATTCATTCACTACCGCATCCTTAATTTCACCAGCTTTGGTAAGTTGCTTATCGGTGATAAACTTGTCTGTCTTTATATATCCCATTTTTGAGCGGTGAACGACACGGATATAGACTTGGTAGAAGCCATCGGCTCTCTTGTACCTTACGATTGCTTTAAATGTTGCCATAAATTGTTGGTTTGTAATGAATTACTTTTGTATGTCCTTTTGTATGCGCAGCATCAGAATTTCGTATGTAATTTGTATGCAAGAGCCGTTTATTTGGCTCAATTTATGCGGTCAAATGAACGAACCGTATAAAAACAGTTTAGGCTGTAATGCCTGTCATACAGGACATTACAGCCTAAATCAATGCCTAAGATATTTTTAGAGAGTATCCTCTACTGCAGCCTGCGCCGCAGCCAAACGTGCGATAGGCACGCGGAATGGAGAACAGCTGACATAGTTCAATCCTACTTTATCGCAGAACTTCACTGATGAAGGCTCGCCTCCATGTTCGCCACAGATACCGCATTTCAAATCAGGACGTACTGAACGGCCTTTCTCTACTGCCATTTGGATAAGCTGGCCTACACCGTTCTGGTCAAGTACCTGGAACGGGTCTACTTTCAGAATCTTCTTCTCTAAATAAACCGGTAAGAAGGAAGCGATATCATCGCGCGAATAGCCAAATGTCATCTGCGTCAAGTCATTCGTTCCAAATGAGAAATATTCAGCATGCGAAGCGATGCGGTTAGCGGTCAGAGCCGCACGTGGAATTTCAATCATCGTACCTACCTTGAACGGAACTTCTATACCTTCTTGTTCGAAAACTCTCTTAGCCGTAGCGCGGATGATGTTTTCCTGTGCTTCGAATTCGTACAAGATACCAATCAACGGAACCATGATTTCAGGATGCGGGTCGTAACCTTCTTTCTTCAGCTCACAAGCGGCACCCAAAATAGCCTCCGTCTGCATTTCGGTAATTTCGGGATAAGTATTTCCCAAGCGGCATCCGCGATGACCTAACATCGGGTTGTGCTCGCACAGGCTTTCTACACGCTGGTGGATATAATCTACCGTAACACCCATCGCTTTCGCCATTTCCTCCTGGCCTTTCTGGTCGTGCGGAACGAATTCATGCAAAGGCGGGTCGAGCAAACGTACATTTACAGGATAACCGTCCATTGCTTTGAATATGCCCTTGAAGTCATTCTTCTGGTAAGGCAACAACTTAGCAAGCGCCTTCTTGCGTCCTTCTTCATCCGGTGCCAGAATCATTTCACGCATAGCGATAATCTTCTGATTGTCAAAGAACATGTGTTCCGTACGGCAAAGTCCGATACCTACGGCACCAAACTTACGGGCTACTTCCGCATCGTGGGGAGTATCGGCATTGGTACGTACCTGCAAGCGGGTATATTTGTTACACAAGTCCATCAGTTTTGCAAAGTTTCCTGATACTTCAGCTGCCTTGGTAGGCACCTCGCCCTGATAAACTTCGCCTGTACTACCGTTCAAGGAAATATAGTCACCTTCTTTCAGCACGACACCATCGATTTCTACCGTGCGGGCTTTATAGTCTACATTGATAGCTCCTGCACCCGACACACAGCATTTACCCATACCGCGAGCCACTACGGCAGCATGTGAAGTCATACCGCCGCGTGCGGTCAAGATACCTTCAGCAACGGTCATTCCAGCCAAGTCTTCGGGAGAAGTTTCGATACGTACCATAACCACCCGATGACCATCGGCACGCCATTTAGCCGCATCTTCTGCAAAGAATACAATTTGACCTGTAGCAGCACCCGGAGAAGCGGGAAGTCCGCGAGTCAAGACCTTAGCGTTACGGAGTTCTTCTTTATCGAATACAGGGTGAAGCAGTTCATCCAACTTATTCGGTTCGCAACGCAAGACAGCTGTCTTTTCATCGATTAAGCCCTGTTCCAGCATCTCCATGGCGATACGCACCATGGCAGCACCTGTACGCTTTCCGTTACGGGTCTGCAAGAACCAAAGTTTTCCTTCCTGTACGGTGAATTCCATATCCTGCATGTCATGATAGTGGTTTTCCAGTTTGGTCTGCAGCTCGTCAAGTTCTTTATAGATTTCCGGCATGGCCTCTTCCATCGAAGGATATTTGCTGGCACGTTCTTCTTCTGAAATGCCTTGCAGTTGCGCCCAGCGTTGAGAACCGATTTTAGTAATCTGTTGCGGCGTGCGGATACCTGCTACTACGTCTTCGCCTTGGGCGTTAATCAGGTATTCACCGTTAAAGAGGTCTTCGCCTGTAGCGGCATCACGAGAGAAGCAAACGCCGGTAGCAGAAGTGTCACCCATGTTTCCGAATACCATTGCCTGCACGTTTACGGCAGTACCCCATTCAGCCGGTATGCCTTCCATTTTCCGGTAAAGGATAGCACGTTCGTTCATCCACGAATCAAATACGGCACAGATAGCTCCCCACAATTGTTCGTAAGCATTGGCAGGGAATTCTTTACCGGTTTGAGTCTTAACAGCTTCCTTGAAGCGTCTTACCAGTTCTTTCAGGTCGTCCACTTCCAGTTCATTGTCCAAGCGGACCCCTTTCTTTTTCTTCACGTCTTCGATAATCGCCTCGAACGGGTCGATATCATCTTTATTGGCAGGCTTCATGCCCAATACAACATCGCCATACATCTGCACGAAACGGCGGTATGAATCCCATGCGAAACGTTCGTTGCCTGTCTTGCGTGCCAATCCGGCAACCACTTCGTCATTCAGCCCCAAGTTCAGGATAGTGTCCATCATGCCTGGCATAGACGCGCGTGCACCCGAACGTACAGATACGAGCAACGGATTTTCTACATCACCGAACTTTGATTTCATGAGTGTTTCGACTCCCGCAATAGACTTTTCGACGTCATCTTTCAACAGAGCTACTACATCGTCTTTGCCTTTTTCGAAATATTCGTTACAAACTTCTGTAGTAATGGTGAAACCGGGAGGAACAGGTACGCCAATCAGGTTCATTTCAGCAAGGTTAGCGCCTTTACCGCCCAGCAGGTTTCTCATGTCTGCTTTTCCTTCGGCATGTCCGTTTCCGAAGGTGTAAACTCTTTTTGTTTCCATTTCTTTTGGTAAGATTTATTAGGTTATTATGTTTCTCATAAGTAGAGTGTCTGCAAAGCTATGGAAAATTTGCAACATATCAAATACAAATAAGGTGTTTTTGGGCATGTTTTGACAAACAGACTTGCCAAAAGCGGCTCTCAGGCTTTTTCATACCATTATGATTGGCTGGCCATATAGATAGCTTCGTCTGGTGTAAGATTAATAATCTTGCAACGTATGCACCTATATGCGCTTGCCTCCGCACCTGTATCCGCGGGCTTCCGCAACCGGCTGCGTCTCGCAATGATACCATCCGGGAAGGCGATTGTCAAGAGTTTGGGGGAAATTATGCAGGGATGTGAAAAATAAATGCGGATAAATTCGGACTTCCTTTAAGAAGCTGTTTTGAATTTATCGTGCGATGATTTGGGATGAGTTTTTGAGGCATTTTCGCTTCTGTGATGAGGAAGATAGCGGGCTATCTGACGAAGAACAGGAG